>CAYZYO010000037.1:0-5368 GCA_964482585.1 uncultured Syntrophomonadaceae bacterium
AAGAGAGACTGATCCATATACTCTAGCAGATGAAGTTGCTAAAAAATATCTGGTTAAATAAAAAGTAGTATAACCGCTGAAAGAATAAAACCTTTCGGCGGTTATATTAATAAATAACATGGGAATATTTTATACAAGAGTTGGCATAATTCAAAAATTAACCATGTCATTTTGCCTCAGGATGATAATCAAGTTGGAGACTAAATTCTCTGCTATGAATGCAAGATATATAAAAAATTGGTTATGTAAAATCTTCATACAAAACATGGTTAGGAAAAAACAAAGAAGAAAGACAAGAAAACATAAAATAACAGATGTTCCTTTAAATGGTTGACAATTTAATTGTTTAATAGTTATAATAAGAAAAACAATACTTTCTAGAGATAGGTGCCTTATTAGGTTAAAAGGGAAATCAGTGAGAATCTGATGCGGTCCCGCCACTGTAATAGGTTAGTCTACCACAAGAAACCACTGGATATTAGGTCCGGTAAGGTGTGGCAGACAATGAGCCAAAGCCAGGAAACCTGCCTGACTCTAAATTTTCAGCTACCTACGGTAGATAGGGGGGTGAGAAACTACTAGACGAGCCTGCTTTGGCAGGATTTTGGAACAAAACTCTCAAACCGCTGTTGAGGGTTTTTTTATTTTTTTCGTTACGATTTTTCTTGATTGATAATCATGGAAGTGTTTGATTTATTCGCTTATAGTTATGTTGCATGCCGGTTCTTTGTGGTTAGGGAGAACCGGTATGTGTTAATTTAGTTGGAAAGTGGGAAAGTTGGAAAGTTGGAAAGTTGGAAAGGGTAGGGGAGACCTTTGGTCTCCCGTTTATACGAATCTACTTGGGCTGATCGGAGACCAGTTGGCCAGGGGCGAGTGTTATTATCTGGCTAGCCGTATACTGCAGTCTTTTCTACGATACAAGAAGTAGGCTTTTTACAGTGGAAGCATAAATTAATTTGTATACCAGAAAAGAAGGAATTAGAACTTTGGTGGCAAAAGTATATAATAATGGAAAATTAAACAATCTTTTGTAGTATTTGAGAGAGAATTTAAAACAGGAGTGTTATTAATTGTGGAGGAGGAAATTTAATGAATACTGAACTGTTGCAAAAAGGATATGTACAGGTATATACGGGAAATTGTAAGGGAAAGACTACTGCAGCATTGGGGTTGGCTTTTCGTGCCATGGGAAAAGGGTTAAAAACCTATGTTGGGCAGTTTATGAAGGGACAGGAATATGCCGAACTAAAATCCGCCCAGATGGTAAGTCCCTATATTACTATTGAACAGTACGGGAAAAAGGGTTTTATCAGGCTTACAGATCCTCCAGCAGCCGAGGATGTAAAAATGGCCAGTGATGGTATGGAAAAAGCCAAAAAAGCCATATTTTCAGGGAATTATGATATTGTGATACTTGATGAGATAAATACTTCAGCCTATTTTAAGTTAGTGCCGGTTGAAGACATATTGGAGTTAATTAAGACAAAACCTGATGGGATTGAATTAATACTTACAGGAGGACCTAAAGCCCCTGAAGAAGTTATTCAAGCAGCAAACCTGGTGACCGAAATGGTAGAGATAAAACATTATTATCAGGAAGGGGTTCCTGCCAGGGAAGGGATTGAAAAATAAAGTACATTTACTAATCAGAATTAAAAACTAAGATATATATTATCATTATCTGGTTAGAGATTTTTGCATAATAGCTATGGTGTATTTAGAACTCTTATATCTGTAAAGGTAGACTTTAATATCCGGCTTGCCTGGGGATCCTAAGTAAAATTAAGTAATGTTCGATTAATGTTTGATACCGAAAAGGTGAGGTTTTTAGTATTAAAGCAAGCAATTACCGGGTTTGAATTATATCAAAATATGTAAAAATAGTTAGTTATTGCAAAAATATACATAATAACTTAAAATTAAAAACATAAAGCAAAGAAACGATTTAATTACCGAATCTAATAAAAATATTTGCAAAGGGATAAGAAAATTTAATATGTTGCAAGTGCAGCTGGTGCCTCTATATCATAGAGGGTAATAGGGAATCAGGTGAAAAACCTGGACGGTCGCGCCACTGTAAGCGGAGAATTCAGTTTTCATTGGCCACTGTCTGGCACTCAATAGTAGTCTGGTATAAGGTGAGAAGTAAAATTTTTTTACCAGGATTATAGCCATAGTTTTTATAATGAGTGCCGGGTGGGAAGGCGAAAATTTTTAAGAACCGCAAGTCAGGAAACCTGCCTGTTGTATTGCACATTCCGCCTTCGCAGGAAAGGGAGGGGTGCACTTATGAGTCACTTAACAACTCAGCTTTCTAAGGGAAGTTGAGTTTTTTTCAGTTTATATACTTTTCTTAAATTAAGTTAATTACAGAATACAAAAAAATTATTGTAATGGAATTCACGTTAAATAGCTTTATTACTAATTAAATTGGAGGAGGATTAAATGAATAAGCGCTCAGGATTATTTATACTAATTGCCGCACTGTTATTAATTTTTTCGTTAAATATTCCGGCCTTTGGGGCGGATAGTGTGTCACTTGAGGATTCATTGAATGAAATTGTATCTTATTATGAAAATAATATAACTGATTTAAATGATTGGGAAGTAATAGGATTGGCTAATGCTGGAGTAGATTTATCAGTTTATACATGGCAATTGCCTGACTGGAATCTGGATTCTGCGAATGCCTCTGTTGGAGATTATGCTAAAGCGATACTAGCCATAAAAGCGATTAGGCAAGATCCAACAGATGTAAATGGTAGAGACTTATGCCAAGAATTAGCAAGCAAGCAGGATCCGGGAGATGGACATTTTGGAGATTGGTTTACGGAACATATCTGGTCAGTAAAAGCACTTGATGAGAGCGGGAGTAATTACAATGTTACTCAAGCCATAGATTACATAATCAGCAGCAAAAAAAGCGATGGAGGTTATGCTGTATCAGGAGATGTTGCTGATCCTGATACTACAGGGTTTACGTTAATAGCACTTGCTAACCATACTGAAATAAATGGGGTAAGTGAAGCTATAACTGGAGCTAAAAATTGCGTACATAGTCTTCAATTAGATACTGGTGGATTTAGCAGTACAATAGCAGAAAGTGCTGAATCTGATTCCGCAGTTATCAGGGGACTACTCGCTTGTGGTTTTAATGAAATAATTACGCGCGAAGATTGGACCAGGAATGATAATACAATGATTGATGCATTATATGCTTTCCAATTAGAGGACAAATCTTTTGCCCATGAATTAGCAGGTGAAAGTAATAGAATGGCTACCTACCAATCACTTCTTGCTATAACTGACTTAGTGAATAATGGCTTTGGTAGTTATTTAATAAATAGAGGTAGTTCCAATAATGATCCCAACGAACCTTCTGGCGAAATAGGAGTAACAGTAAGGGTTGAAGGTCTAGAAAACACAGGGACTATATTAGAGGGAACCGGGATAGAAGTGGCAGCAGGGAGTAAAGTATTTGATGCATTAAAAAAGACATTAGATGATGCGGGAATAGGCAACAGCATTGATCCTGAAGCTGAGTGGTTAGATATAAGCGATATCAATGCAGACATACCACAGGAGTTAAGCAGCTCATTATATTGGATGTATGTGGTAAACGATGATCTAAATACCGGAGCCAATCTAGAGCTGAACCAGGATGATAAAGTAACTGCTTATTTAAGTTATTATGATTCTGAATGGTCAACAGCATATGCAAGATTGACCGTAGATAAGGAAGATGCCAAAAAGGGAGATACAGTTACCGTAACCGTAGAAAAATCAGATGGGGGATGGCCGGCAGGTTATATTCCTGCAGAAGGAGCATCAGTACATTTTGGGAATGAAACCTATACTACGGATGAGAATGGCCAGGTAGCAGTAACTGTACAAACTGCAGGAACATACGAGGTATATGCAGAGAAATATACTGAAGCAGGGTTACCAGAGATAGTAAAGACAGCTAAAAAGAATGTAATAGTAGAGGAAATAGGAGTAACAGTAAGGGTTGAAGGTCTAGAAAACACAGGGACTATATTAGAGGGAACCGGGATAGAAGTGGCAGCAGGGAGTAAAGTATTTGATGCATTAAAAAAGACATTAGATGATGCGGGAATAGGCAACAGCATTGATCCTGAAGCTGAGTGGTTAGATATAAGCGATATCAATGCAGACATACCACAGGAGTTAAGCAGCTCATTATATTGGATGTATGTGGTAAACGATGATCTAAATACCGGAGCCAATCTAGAGCTGAACCAGGATGATAAAGTAACTGCTTATTTAAGTTATTATGATTCTGAATGGTCAACAGCATATGCAAGATTGACCGTAGATAAGGAAGATGCCAAAAAGGGAGATACAGTTACCGTAACCGTAGAAAAATCAGATGGGGGATGGCCGGCAGGTTATATTCCTGCAGAAGGAGCATCAGTACATTTTGGGAATGAAACCTATACTACGGATGAGAATGGCCAGGTAGCAGTAACTGTACAAACTGCAGGAACATACGAGGTATATGCAGAGAAATATACTGAAGCAGGGTTACCAGAGATAGTAAAAACAGCTAAGATAATAATTACAGTAGATGAAAGTTCTTCTGGACCAATATCCGGCTCAAAGAACATAACCGTGCAAATAGCTGTTGTAGGCGGACAGGGTGAACTGCTATACGGACCGGGCAGTGCTACGGTTTCAGAAGATGGTGAATTCGGCTTAACCGCCATGGGTGCACTTGATGCAGCCGGGGTAAGTTATAGGTTTTCTAGTAAATGGGATAGTTTTATTGAATCAATTGCCGGCATAGACAATGAAGGATTAAGCGGCTGGTGTTTTAAAGTAAATGGGGTTGTGCCTTCAGTCTTAGCTGTAGATAAAACAATAAGCCAGGGAGATAAAATAATCTTCTGGTATAGTACGGATGCAATGTCAGATGGGCCCAGTTGGCAGGAATTAGAGAGAGGTACGGTAATACCTAGCCAGCTTCCTCCGGTTGAGGAAGAAGAACAAAAAGAAGTACTAAAGGGTTATTCCAGTGATCTTGATACACTGATTAATGGCGATTCAGGTGAAGGAGCATTGAATAGTAATAAGATCCTGGTAAAAAATGCTGATAAAAAGATGACTGAAGAGAAAGCAAATGACCTGAAAGGCGAATTAGCAAAGAATACAGTTAATCTAAAGGAAGAAGTTGGGGAAAAGGAGAAATTAGTTGCTGATAATGAGGTTTCAATATTGATTCCAGAAAAAGCACTTTCAGGAAGTAAAGAGTTGACAGTTGAAGAGTTAACGACTAATGAAGAACCGAAGCAGTTTGCAGTAAAACTTGGTTCATCAACCTATGAATTTGGGCCCAGCGGAACTG
>CAYZYO010000037.1:5378-19357 GCA_964482585.1 uncultured Syntrophomonadaceae bacterium
TCGATAAACCGGTGACTATAGGTATTAACATACCTGTAACTGAGGATATAAATATTGAAAGTTTGGCTCCAGCCTGGTATGACGAGAATAATAAACAATGGATTCCGGTTCCAGGTATTATTGATTTAGAAACTGGTCTGGTAGTTTTCCGGATTGATCATTTCACCAAATTTGCAGTAATAAGCCTGCCTGAGAGAAACAGTTTTGCCGATTTAGGAGCAGTTGAATGGGCTAGAGATGCTGTCGAGATATTGGCTGGACAGGGTATTATCAATGGTACAGGCAGCGGTTTTGAACCCCAAAGACCTATTACCCGGGCTGAATTTGTAAAACTAATCATTGAAGCAGCCGGATGTGATTTTACTCAATACCCGGAAGGGCTTTTTAAGGATGTTAATCCTGCAGATTGGTTTGCCGAACATATAGCTGGTGCTTATGAGAATAACCTGATTACAGGCTATCCAGACGGTACGTTCAGGCCGGATAATATTATAACCAGGAATGAAATAGCGGTTATATTTGCTAAACTGACCAATGAGGAATTTGATGATGATATTGGAGTGGATTTTAACGATAAAGATAGTATTCCAGTCTGGGCATTTAAAGGAGTAAGTTATGTCTTTGATCAAGGACTTATGCAGGGATACGAAGATGGCAATTTTAAAGGAGATAATTTCTTGACCAGAGCAGAGGCAGCAGTTACCATCTACAGATATTTGAGCAATTTGCATGACAGTACAGTTATATAGAAAAAAGGATTGCACTGCCAGATCAGGTTCTGGCAGTGCTTGAGCATATAAGAAATAATGCAAATGGGGGAGGATTTATGAGAAAAAAATGGTTTATTCACCTTGCCTGGTTACTGGCTATTATAATGGCAATTTGCTTGATTTCCGGTTGTAGCAACCAGGAAGCTGAAAAGGACAGTATTCCGGCAGTATCTGATAATTCTGTTGTAGATGAGGCAGACAGCGACACGGATGAACCGGATAATTCTCAGGAGGAGGTACCTGGTGAGAATAGTCCAGTTGCAGAAAGCGGCGAGGATAATAATGAAGCCGCAGGGAACGTAGAAAAGCCGGAAAAAGACTTGCCGGGAAAATCTGATAATCATGATACTGTTACCCTGATGATAACTAAGGATTTTGGCAGCCAGACCTTGGTTGAAAAGAAGGTTCAGATTCAAAAAAATTGGAGTATTTTCGAGCTCTTAGAATCAACGGTTAAGATTGAAGGCAAGTGGGATGGCGGTTTTGTTAATAGCATCAATGGTTTAGAATCGCAAAGTGGAGGATTTACTCGTGACGGGTTTGACTGGTTTTATTATATAAATGGAATTGGAGCAGATGTTGGTGCTGACCAGTATAGCCTTAGAGCTGGTGAAGTAATATGGTGGGATTATCATGTTTGGAAGACAATGGGATCCTCCAATTCAGCAGTAATAGGATGTTATCCCCAACCATTTATTCATGGTTATAGAGGCAAAATTGGAGCAACTAATATATTGGCAGCAAAAGAAAGCACTAAAATGGCTCAGGACCTGAAAAACTCTCTGCTCAACCGGGGAGTCAGATCAATAAATGTTAAAGAAATGGATAATAATCTGCTGGAGAATAGATCAGTACCTACAATTGTTGTTGGAACCTGGAGTGAATTAAAAGGGCTTAGCTGGCTGGATAAATTCAATCAGGCCTACAGAAAAACGGGAATAAGTGTCTATTTTTCTGATAAAGGGCTGGAACTATTAGATTATACTGGTAAAACAGTTCAAACAGTGCAAAATAGTGCTGGTGTTATTGCTGCTGCTGGTTCAGGATTAGGAGATAATAGCCCATTGTGGTTAGTTTCCGGAACTGATCAGGAAGGCTTAAAATTAGCAGTTAACCTGTTGGTAAATAATCCCCAGAAAATATCTAAATATTATAGTGCGGTAATTGCTGCAGATAAGATTTACCGGCTGCCTTTAAAATAGAATTTAAGGAAGCGAGAAAATGCTGATATACAGAGAAAAGGACAATTTAATCCACCGGCTGCATCCCTTTACTATAATAATGTTTATAGGGGTAGTGTTTTTCCTTTCCCTGGTTTTTTCCCATCCAGTTTACTTACTGGGACTGCTTATTGCAGTAGGAGCAGTTATTACTGCTGCCGGAAATTTTCAAGAATGGAAGATATATCTTAAATTCGGTTTCATAATGATCATTTTAATAATGTTTATTAATGTAATTATGGTTCATGCCGGCGATACCGTTTTAATATCGGGGCCCAGGGTTCCAGTTATTGGGAGTTTAAATATTACCCTGGAAGCCCTTGTATTTGGAGCAGGAATGGGTATACGTCTTTTCGTTATCATCAGTGTTTTTTGTCTTTATACCTATTCGGTCCATCCGGATAAAATTTTAAAACTATTCAGCAGCTGTGGCAATAAATCAATACTCATTATAACCTTAGCAACGCGATTATTTCCCCTGATGGTAAGGGATTATTTTAGGATTACTGAAGTACAGCGGTGCCGGGGAGTTAAAATTAAGACCGGCGGCTGGTGGAAGAGGGTTAAAAATTTTCTGCCTATTGTTAGTGTTATGTTGATTTCTAGCCTGGAGCGTTCCCTGCAGCTGGCCGAATCAATGCATGCCAGGGGCTATGGAAGTGGAAAGAGAATAAGCTATAATCGAGAGTTCTGGCGCCCTCGAGATTATTTAATCTTAGCTGCACTAACTATCAGTTTAGGTTGCGGAGTATGGACAGCTATAAGTGGCTGGTCTACCTGCAGCTATTATCCTAAATTACCTGAAACCCAAATTTATCAGGTTGATATGGCGTGTTTTCTAGTTTTCCTTCTTTTAATGCCAGCGATTCTTAACTGGGGGTGGAAAAAATGGCCGATATTAAAATCGAAGATCTAAAATACTATTATCCTGATAGTAAAGAACCATCACTGAATAAGATTAATTTAGAGATTCCCGAGGGACAGTTTGTTTTAATTGTGGGAGGGTCAGGAAGTGGTAAATCCAGCCTGGTTCGGGCTGTGGCAGGTTTAATTCCAGAGTTCTATGGAGGAACCTACCGGGGCAAGGTTTATCTTGATAACCGGGAATTGAGACAAATAGATCGACGCTGCCTGACCCAGCAGATTGGTATGGTTTTTCAAGATCCAGAGAGCCAGTTAGTAATGACCGGGGTTGAACCAGAAATAGCCTTTGGAATGGAAAACATAGGCTTACCAAATAACTTAATGAAAAGGAGGGTAATGGAAGTAACCAGTGCCTTAGGCTTATCCAGCTGCACCAATAGTTTTATTGCGGAATTATCCGGGGGACAAAAGCAAAAAGTCGCTCTGGCTTCAGTTCTGGCTATGCAGCCTGATATACTGCTTTTAGATGAACCAACTTCTCAGCTTGATCCCATAGCCGGTGAAGAGATACTTAGTATGGTAAGAAGATTGAACGAAGAAAACGGACTTACTGTAGTCCTTATAGAACAGCGATTAGAAAGGTGTTTTCATCTTGCTGATAGAATCCTGGTTATGGATAAGGGAAGGATAATCTATGACCATCATGCTCCAGATGCAATAGCCCATTGGGCGGTAAAAAATGATACCCCGTTTATCCCACCACTGGCCAGACTGTTTGCCGGGGTCCAATACCCGGAAATACCGGTAACGGTTAAACAGGGGAGGCGAATAATCAAATCCTACTACCCGGTGGCAAATGCTATTAATGCTATTAAAGATAGGAAACCTGTGCTGGAAAAGAAAGCCAAAGTATTACAGGTAGAAAAAAAGAATATAGTTGAGGTACATAACCTGTGGTTTACTTATCCCAATGGTGAGGAAGTTTTGAAGGATGTAAACCTTACTATTGCTCCCGGGGAGTTTGTTGTAGTAATGGGTGAGAATGGGGCAGGAAAAACTACTCTCTTAAAAAACATCAACGGACTATTAAAGCCCGGGCGGGGACATGTCCAGGTGGCTCAAAAGGACACCCGAAAATGTCTGATAGAAGAGCTTGCCTGTGAAGTAGGTTACTTATCCCAGGATCCTAATGATTACCTGTTCTTGCCATCGGTTTATGAAGAACTTACCTATACCATGAACAACCTGGGGTTAAAAGATGACGGAATAATTAAAGAGGTTTTAAATCGATTGCATTTAACCAATTATTCCCGGGATAATCCCCGGGATTTAAGTACCGGGGAGCGTCAGCGGGTTGCTCTGGCTTCGGTTCTGGTATCACGGCCTAAATTACTATTACTGGATGAACCCACCCGCGGGTTAGATTATCTATTAAAAGAAGAACTGGGAAAAATACTACTAGAGTTGCAAAAAGAAGGTACAGCCATTCTGATTATTACTCATGATGTTGAATTTGCTGCCGAATATGCGGATAGGATAATTCTAATGGCCGACGGGACTATTGTAGCCAATGGCAGTAAATATGATATATTAACTAACTCTACTTTTTATTCTCCACAGGTGAGTAAGCTGTTCAATAATATTATAGATAATGTAGTAACAATTAAACAGGGTAAAGATGTATTAAACCAGATAATTGCGATGCACAATGATGACAAAGCTGTTCCGGTTTAGTTGGCCAGGGACCTCCCGAAGGAAAACAGATCAACCTAGGCTAAAAAGGGAGCCCCCCCGTAGGGGAGACTTCAGTCTCCCGTAGGAAAACGGATTAGCCTGAGAAAGGCGGAGACTGAAGTCTCCTCTAAGGGATAGGAAACAGTAAAAAAAGTATAGGAAATGATACAAAGAATTAGGGTTTTTGCCAATTGAATTAAATTTTAAAATTTGAAAAAATAGAAAACCAAGGGGGAGTATTAATGAAAAGCATAAATAAATTAATTTGCCTGGTTGTGGCTATAATGTTAGTGTTTGCATTTAATAACCCGATATATGCCAACAACAATTCATTTTCTGAAGAGAAAGTTACCCGGAGTATCAACCAGGCTGTAGAGTATTTACATACTATGCAGAATGAAGATGGTGGTTTTTGCAGTAAAACCGGGAACTCAAGTACATGGGGCTTAACCAGCTGGGTGATTATGGCCTTAGCAGCAGCCGGTGAAGATGTTACCAGTACTGCCTGGCAGCCAGCAGGGCAGGCTCCAGTTGATTTTTTAAATAACTATTACGAACCCCTAAATGAAACCACTGATAATGCCCGTATGCTGTTAACCTTAACTGCAGCCGGGCAGGGAATAGTGTACCAGGGTATTAATCTAGCTGAAAAAATAACATCATTTCAGCAGAGCAATGGGCAGTTTGGGCAATTGGCTGGAGGTGAAGAAGGGTGGATTAATTCTCATATGTGGTCAGTATTAGGGCTTGTTTCAGCTGGATACGATATTCCTGATAGAGAAAAAGCCAGGCAATGGCTGCTAAACAGTCAGAATGAAGATGGTGGTTTTAGCTGGATACAAGGAAATGCCAGTGATACCGATGATACTGCAATAGCTCTACAAACTCTAGTATCATTGGGAGAAGATCCGGTAGATTCTGCAGCTATAAAAAATGCTATTAATTATTTAAAGGAATGCCAGAGGGTTGACGGTGGTTTTGATTGTGGTAATGACTGGATGGCCACTGATTCCAACTGCGCTTCTACATCCTGGGTTATACAGGGTTTAGTTGCATGTAATGAGGATATTACTGGAGAAAGATGGACAATTAATGGGAATAACCCGGTATCCTATCTATTAAGCCTGCAGAATGATAACGGTTCATTTAATTGGAAAGGTGATACTGACGCCTCAGCTGTTACTATGACCGCTTATGCTATTTTAGCTCTGGCCCAGAAACCATTGCCGATAAATACTTATGCAGACCCCATATCCTCTGAGAATACAGTTTTTAGCGATTTGAGTTCTGATCATTGGGCTTATGATTCAATTATTAATCTGGTTAATGCTGGAGTATTAAGCGGTTATCCAGACAAAACATTTAAACCGGAAAAATCTGTCAGCAGGGCTGAGTTTGCTAAATTATTAATCTGCGGCCTGGGTTTAGAAGATTTTAATCCAGTTAATACTAAAGAATTCCTCGATATTCCAGCTACTCACTGGGCTGGACAATACATAGCAACAAGTGTTGATAAGGGGTATGTTACAGGAATGCCAGATGGTTCTTTTAATCCTAATGGGCAAATAAAGGGATCAGAATTAGCAGCAATGATAGTAAGAGCCTTACCTGAGGAAAAAAAGGCTGAGATGGCAGAAGGACCTGAATGGTATTCAGGCTATGTATTACTGGCTGGAGAGAACGGTTTATTATATCCTGGATTTCAAGCCGGTCAAAATGCAACCAGAGATCAATGTGCCTTTAGTATCGTACAATTGAGAGATCTATTAGCCAGATAGGTTTTATGAGAGATTTTATAACCGTAAGGCTTAAATAGTTGATGAGGTTTTTACTATGAAAATGATATCTATTGTCATTCTGAGCGAAGTGAAGAATCCCTTAGATCCTTAGTCGATGCTCAGGATTACGTAAGGCTAGTGGTTGTGCCCTAGGGGCATGGGGGGTTAATATGAAAAATAAGCTTTTTCCAATTATTCTAATAATAATAGCAGTACTACTGGTTAGCAGTGTCATCCCTGAAAGTCCTTTATATTATATAAACTGGGCTTTGTTTTCCGCTATAATAATTGGGCTGGCTATGCTAGGATTCTTCTGGCGGTTTGAAAAAAGTGGGGCAACTTCTCGTGAAGTTGCCTTTATCGCTACCATGGCATCTCTAGCTGCAGTATCCAGAATACCTTTCTCCGCTATACTCAGTTTGCAGCCGACTACTTTTATGGTTATGATAACTGGATATGTTTTTGGTCCGCAAAAAGGTTTTATGGTAGGAGCTGTGGCTGCATTAGTATCTAATTTTTTCTTAGGACACGGACCATGGACCCCATGGCAGATGTTTTGCTGGGGTATGTGTGGGGTTGCAGCAGGTTTATTGGCCGGGCAGGCAAAGGAGTTTAAATTTGTGACCTTTACGGTATTGGCAGGAGTATGTGGCTATCTTTTTGGCTGGATGATGAATATCTGGCACTGGGTCGGTTTTATATATCCTCTTAATCTGCAGACCTTTATCGCGACTTATATAGCTGCTATGCCTTTTGATACTCTGCATGCCGCAGGCAATATAGCATTTTCACTATTTTTCGGCAGATCATTTTTCAATATTCTTGTGCGTTTTAGAAAAAAGCTGTCGATTGAGTATCTCAATAAACCGCCGGTTAACATGCTTAAAAGAGAGGACTATAATGTGCCAGAATAATGAAGTAAATTTATCCTTGAGAGAAGTAAAGGTGGCTCTCATCCACGCAGAAGTACACTGGAAAGATAAAGAAAACAATGTATTAAACCTGTTAAAACTTAATGAAGAAGCCGCTAAAGCTGGAGCTCGAATTATTGTTAATCCTGAGCTGGCTACCAGTGGTTATGCTTTTGAAAATAGGGCGGATATTGCAACCTTAACAGAAACTATTCCCGGGCCCACTACCCGATCATTTGGTGAAATAGCTAAAAAATATAATTCTTATATATGTATTGCCTTACCGGAAGTCGATGATAAAACGGAAATATTTTATAATTCAGCAGCTGTACTTGGCCCAGAGGGCAATGTTCTCGGTAAACATCGTAAAATATCTCCGGCATTCAAAGAAAACCTCTGGGCAGCCCGGGGGAATTTACCGGTGCTGGTGGTAGAAACAAGGTTTGGTAAAATAGGATTAGTTATCTGTGCCGATGCCTATTGTTATAAAACCGTCAGGATAGCTGCTCTAAAAGGGGCGGACCTTTTATTGATGCCGGTGAATTGGCCGGCTGATTATAATAATCCGGAAGTATACTGGCGGGCAAGAGCAATTGAAAACGGGGTATATATCCTGGTTTGCAACCGTACCGGGGTTGATAATGGTATGGATTGTCGTTCCGGGGAATCCTTTGTTATTGATAACCAGGGAGAAATTATAAAAAAGGTTAGTTCCCCGGAAAATGCAATTGTGTATGGAGAAGTACCACTTAAAAAGGGACAGTTCATTTCCTCTGCCAGGAACATGTTAAAACAACGATGTCCTGAAACCTACAGCAATATCTCCATATCTCCTTATTCCAGTTTTGGTACTGAGTCTTTGCTTAATTTACCTCCTGCAGGAGATATTACAGCAGCAGTTATTCAATACCAGCCGGTCTTGAATAAACCCGGATTAAATCTGGAAAATGTCCTGGGACTTATTGATAAAGCATTGAATAAGGCCCAGAGTTTGGGGCGAAAGATCGATTTATTTATATTCCCTGAATTATCTACCACCGGAATTATATCCGAGTATGACCAGGCTCAAAAATGGAGTGAAGAAATCCCCGGGCCAATAACCGAAAAAATAAAACAGAAAGCTGAAACAACAGGTACTTATATTGTAATAGGTATGGCTGAAAACAGAGGGGGGAAATTTTATAACAGCAGCGTATTAATTGGTCCAGGTGAAATTCTTGGTATTTACCGCAAGGTGCATCTTAGTTCATACGATAAGGGGTGGGCTGAAAAAGGGAACAATTTTTCGGTTTTTGATCTTCCTTTTGCCCGGGTTGGAATGCTTATAGGAAATGACCTGCTTTTCCCTGAGGCTGCCGAAAGCATGTCCAAATCAGGTGCAGATCTGATCTGTCTGCCGTGTTTTTGGGAAGATCAAAATAGCAGTTTTTTGTGGAAAGCCAGAATGGCTGAACAGGTGCATCTGGCAGTAGCAAATCAATGGGGTGGCAAATATAATGCGATAGGTAGGAGCACTATTTACAGTTATTGTTTGGATCCTGACCAAAGGCAAAAATCTGAATCCCCACAAGAGAACAACCATATTAATCTGATGAAGCTTAAGATAAAAAATGCCAGGCAGAAGAAATTCTTAGAAAACATTGACTATGATATTTTACTGGATCTCGAAAGAGGAGATATAGAATAATAATCTGGGAATTAATCTGCCACCTTCAGGACAACCTAAATTATAGAATGTTATATAAGCCGAATGATTATCCGGAGTTTTTAATAGAGGTGGTAGAATGGTCAAAACCAAACAGGTTATTACGCTCGTATCTTTAATGTTAGCGGGATCCTTAATATTTGCTGGTTGTTCATCACAGTCAGAAGCCAAAAAGCTAGAATCGTCTCAAGAACAGAAACCCCAAGCACCAATGGCACTGGAAAATATCCGTACTGATCTGGAAATTATAATCAGTGCAACTGCTAATAAGCTTAACCCAACCAATATGTCCTCTTTACAGCAGAGTGCCCAGGTTGAGCCGTCCCCTGACCAGGAGGAGGGAACTGCTGAAAATCAAACAGATAGCAATAAACAGGATACAAGTACCACCTGGCAGCAAGAAGAAACAGCCTTAAGAAAAATTCATCAAAATTGGAATATGCTTGAACCTGAGGCTATTAAAGCTAATATCAGTGAGCAATCCCGCACGGATTTTGAAATGGCTCTTAATGACCTGACTGTAAATATTGGACAACAAATGACGGAAGATAGTTTTTTTGCAGCCATAAACCTTTATAGATACTATGCAGATCTAACTGAAGTTTTTACTATGCCTATACCCCCTGAATTCTTCCGGGTAAAATACCAAGTTATGACTGCTGCTGCTGAAGCCGGACGAAATAATTGGGAGACAGCTGATGAGCATATTATCCAACTCCAGGAAAACTGGGACAATCTGCAGGTACAGGCTAAAAAAGCTGATGAGAAAATCACTAACCGCAGCAAACTTTCCATTAATGATCTTCAAAATGCGATTAAGAGTAGACAGCTGGATCTGGTTATGGTGAAAAGTGAAGTTATTATGAAAAACCTGCAGAATTTAGAAGATAAGTTTTAAGAATCTAAAAGTGTCATGGGAAAGAATATCCTGATACCTCGATTAAATAAGGATTTTGCATAACTAGCTTTTTATCTCCTGGAGCAGAGTGACAAGTTGGATTTTGTATGCAAAACTCTTAATAGTGCCGGGAAGATTATTGGATAATTACCTTTTTAAATATATGGTTATACGTAGAAGCAAGAATGTAAGAACCAACCGAAACAATAACAATTATAGATCCAGAAGGAACATGTAAGATATATGAAAGCCAAAGGCCGGTCAGACAGAAAATAATACCCAGAGCAACAGATAACCAAATAACATTTTTTAAGTGAAAGGTGAACTGCCTGGCTATTGATGGAGGAACCGTTAAAAGAGCAATTATTAAAATTATTCCGACAACTCGTATTAACACTACTACGGTTAATGCTATAAGAATATAGAGGATATATTCCAGTAAGGTGGTAGGAACGCCGATTATTGTAGCGAATTCCTCATCGAACAGATATGCTTTGAATGAATTAAAAAATGCTATGATTATAAAAACTATTATACAATCAAGTATAATAGTAATATTTAAATCCATCTGGGATACAAGAAGAATGTCTCCAAATAGATATGAGGTCATATCTGGAGGATAACCTGGGGTAAAGGCTATAAATAAAATTCCCAGGGCCATTCCCAGTGCCCAGAACATCCCGATTAAAATGTCTGAATTGGCAGTAGTTTTTTTATGGATTATAGCTATAATAAGTGCTGATAGTACTGAAAAAAACAGGGCACCTATTAGGGGTTCTATACCAAGGAAGTATCCCAGGCCTATACCTCCAAAGGCGGTATGGGCGATTCCGCCGCTCATCATAACCATTTTTTTCTCAATAATTATTGTTCCTATTATTCCACAGGCAATACTTGCCAGAATAGCAGTTAAAAACGCATTTTGCAAAAAATCATATTGTAGTAAAGCATTAACCATTTCTAGTCCTCCAGATGTTCCTGTAATACCCGGTGGGGAACCCCGTGAGCAATTAAATCAACCGGGCAGCCGTAGGTTTTACCGAGTATGGCATTGGTTAATTCCGGTTCCCCATGGTAATAAAGTTCCTTGTTTAAGCAGGCTATACTCTTAACATAAGATGATATTACACCCATATCATGGCTGACCATGATAATAGTTATCTGCTCATTTAAGTCCTTTAAAATAGAGCAAATATGGGTCTTGGCATATGAATCGAGGTTGGCAGTAGGTTCATCAAGTAAAATTAATTTTGGTTCTACTGCCAGAGCCCTGGCAATAAAAACCCGCTGCAGCTGTCCACCTGATAAGTTACTTATATGTCGATTACGCAGATGGTATATTTCTACCTTTCGCATAACTTCATCTACAACAGAATAATCTTCATCAGAAAAACGATGAAAAAAAGAATTGTTTAGGTGCAGGCGTCCCATCAAAACAGCATCTTTGACATTAATAGGAAAATGCCGGTCAAACTTGGTGAATTGAGGCACATAACCTATCTTACCCTTTACCTTATCAGGTGGAAGCCCTAATACCCTTACTTCTCCAGATGCTGGTTTTAATATTCCTAAAATAATTCTGAGCAGAGTGCTTTTACCCCCACCATTGGGGCCTATTATTCCAAGAAATTCTTTGTCTTTAACAGTTAAGTTAACATTTAACAGAGCACAGATTTCATTATAATAAAAACTAATATTATGCATTTCAATTACGTTTATCAAAGAAAGACGCCCCTTTATTCTATAGCATTGGTAAAAGACTTAGCCATTATTTCCATATTCTCAATATAATCTGCGGCAAGTGGATCAAGTACTTTGGTATGGCCACCAATCTCTGCAGCAATAGTATCTGCCTGTCTGCTGGTTATTGAAGATTGATAAAAGATTATTTTAACCTCCTGTTCCCGGGCAAAATCAATAATATTTTCAATATCTTTAGCTGTAGCTGTCTTACCATCTTTTTCGATAGTAACCATATCCAATTGATAGTCATCTGCAAAATAACCAAAAGCAGGATGGTAGACGATAAAGGTTCTACCTGCTGCTTTTTGTATTATATTACTAATATTATCATCGAGCTGCTCTAACTTATTTTTATACTCAGCAGCATTAACTTCATAAACAGTTTGATTCTTAGGATCAATCTCAGCCAGTTCCTTTGCTATTTTATCAATCATAACCTGTACTCTCTTAGGAGAAAGCCAAATATGAGGATCACGTTTACCTGAAGCAAATTCCCGGTCAGGATAGACACGATTTACTTCAGCGGCCAGATCTATTATTTTAATGTCCTTATTAACATTTCCAATCCGGGGTATGATATTGGCTGTTTCTGTTGGTATTCCAATGGTAAAGTAAATGGAACTCTGGCTTAATTGTTCAAGTTCTCCTGGAGAAGGAGAGTAATTTGTGGGGCTGTTTCCTGGTGGGACTAAAACAATGGTATCAACCAGGTCACCAGCAACCGCCTTAACAAAAGTATCTTGGGGAACTATAGAAACAGCGACCACCGGCTTTTTATTATCAGACACATCTTCTTCTTTCTGGCTGTTAATACTGCATCCTAAGAAAATCATTGATGTTATAACCAAAGAGAAAAAAATAACCAAAAAAGTTCTGATGTTTTTTAGCAAGATCTTCATAATATCTATCCTTCCTGACTTAAACAATTACAGTCGGTTTATTATATGATTAATAATAACTGTTATGCTTAAATATTAATACTAATTGAGAGTTATTCGCAATAAGAAATAAACATTTTTCTAAATATTAAGGGGGGTATAGGAGAATAACTGTTAGGAAATAAAACCTGAAGCAATCACCTTACTTTATTATTATAAGTGGTTGTGCCCTCTGGGCATGAGGGTTTAATACGAAAAATAATCACCTTTCTTAGATAAATTGGCCAGTCACTGGTTTGGGGAAAACCGCAGCAACCGGATAGAACCGTAGAGGAGACTTCAGTTGCCGCCCCTGCACCCTGAATTGCGGCTGTCGGAGATTGAAGTCTCCTCCAAAGGTGGGGCATCCATCGTCTACCGGAATTATTTTACCCAGCGTTCCAGGTTAATAATAAGCTGTCTGGCTACCAGCAGAAAATCCGTTGCGGCCTCTGTTCGCAGGTGTTTAATATTAAGGTCATTTATCCTTATTCGATCAAGTCCATCAGCGTCTTTAAAAACCTCATAAAGATCAAGAGTTTTTTTATGGTTATTAATATTATAATAAGGAAGCCTATTGTAGGCTTCCTGGTCACTGATACAGTGGTTTTCAATTAAGAAACGAACTGTTTCCTGCTCCTCAGGCTTTTCACAGCGTATTAAACCTGCTTTTACAGCCTTTTTATAACTGAGAATGCCATGCTGGGGATCTAAATTGTCATTTATTCTTCCAATATCATGGTATACTGCAGCAATGCAGATAAGGTTAATAGAATCTTCATCAAATTCCAGTCTATCAGCCAGGCATAGTGTCAAAAACAACACCCTTCTAGTATGAAATACCCCGTGCACTCCCCAGGGGCGGCAGAAGTATTCAGGTTTCAGCAGTTTGACATAGTGGTGATATTTTTCAATGATCCCATTTTCCTTCAGGCGAGGCCAGAGAATAGACAAGCTCAACATATTGACTAACTGGACTTCTTTTAGGCTGGATGGAAAAACAACAATTTCTTTTTCATTTTTTCGCTTGATATATGCCAATATATCATTAGAATGTACTTTGGCCTTATAAAGGGTCCCTTCCAGGCCTATACCGGTAGTATAACGGATGGCAGTATTTATATCCAGGGTCCAGGAATGCTCCTCAGTTACCGGGGTGGGCTTATAACCGTGACCACGATACACAGTAATATAACCATCACCTTGTGGTTCAATATTTATCGGGGTATTGCGGTAGCTGATAATATCTTTTATAAACGTTTCGGCAAAATCGCTTATTTTTAGATTACAGCAGGAATACATAAACCAGAAAATATCGTATTTTTCATCATCTGGAATAGTATCATATAGGCTAAAAAATGCCTGAACTGCCAGGCGTTTATCAATAATATAAAATAATGTTTTAAAATCATTCCTGTCCAGGCATTCCTTTATGCGCT
>CAYZYO010000038.1:0-14928 GCA_964482585.1 uncultured Syntrophomonadaceae bacterium
TAACAGTCCCCAAAAACTTTCCTATATCCATGCCGGGGCGGGATTCGGCAAGACTACCCTTTTGTCGCAAATCGCCAATTCAGCCGCAAATGCCGTGTGGCTTTCGCTTGACGGGGAGGACGATATTTTTACCTTTATAAACTTGTTTTGTAAAGCAGTAAAGCATACTTTTCCGGAGTTTGACCTTTCCCCGTCAGAATATCTGCCCTTTTCCGAACAGGATAATTTTATATCCATGCTGGCCGGCGCGCTGATATGCGGCACTGAAAACCTCCCTCAAGATTTTGTGTTAGTCTTGGATGATGTGCATACCATTGAAGAAGCAGATCTTAAAAAATTTATATTCTGCCTGTTCAGGTATCCGCCTAAAAACGCCAGAGTCTGCCTGGGCAGCAGGGAGGCCCCATGGAACGACCTTATGCCGCTTCGAATTAGGGGCGAGATCACAGAGCTGACGCAAAAGGAGCTGGCATTTACCAGGGAAGAAGCCGCCTCTATTTTAGGCTTTGACGACTCTGCCATTTACGCTTCCACGGAGGGGTGGCCTCTTGCTGTGGGCTCCTTCAAGGTATTGCTGGAGAACGGCATATCCATCAACGACATTCCTTCTTACGGCAGCGAGACTTTATACTCTTACCTTTTTCATGAATGCATCTGCACCCTGCCCGGTGAGCTGGTGGATTTTCTTAATAAATCCGCCTCTTTTGACGAACTGGACCCGCAGATGCTGGACCATGTCCTAAACCGAAATAATACCAGGCTCATTCTGGAAAGCCTGGTATCCAGAAATATATTTACTATCAAAACCGGCGCCGGTTTTTACCACTACCACGCCTTATTCCGAAGCAGCCTGCTGGAGGCGGGGGACAGATCCCAACAACCTTTGCTGCAGCAGAAAGCAGCCCGGTATTATTTTGATAAAAAGCAGTATGATAGTGCTGCCCGGTACGCCATGGATTTAAATGACAGCCAACTGCTGGAAAAGATAATCCTGGCATGTTACCGGGATTACATAAAATCCGGCAATTACAACCAACTCCGAATATGGTTCCAGGCACTTGATAATGCGGCTGCCCAACCGGATGCGGAGATTCTTGTGGCAAAGGGTGTATTTCTGTCCGTTGTGGGGAATTTTGTCCAGGCCAAAGCCTGCCTTGACGCAGCATTGCCTTTATTGAGTGGGGACGACAAAAGCCTCTATTTTGAAGCTACGCTGCATAAAGCCAGGGTTTTGCGCAATTTTGTCTCCTTCGAGGAATCAAACCGGCTCTTAGAGGAACTTATTGCCAAACTTGATAACCCGGCCTCCGAACTGGCATATTCGCTTGTCATTGAAAAGCTGTACAACCTGTGTTGGAATTCTCAGGTAAATGAGGCCTATTCTCTGGCCCGGCAAATGATAGAGATATGCGCCAATGCTGGCAATCTTAGGGTCAGGGGTTGGTTTGAGAGGTATTTGAGTACTATACACTTTTTCGCAGGCAGAATGAAGGAGTCGGTTTATTATTATGAAAAATCCCTTGAGCTGCCCCAGGATGAACTGATACACTTAGGCATGCACAGCACCGGCATCTATGCCGCCAAAGCTTACCAGATGCTGGGATACAGAGACCGTTCTTTATCCGTATTGTCGGAGGAACTGCAACGGCTCAGGAACACCGGAAACTATGAAGAAATGTGGGCCGGTTACCTGCTGGCAGCTGAAATTCACTATCAGAATACCTTCATTGACAGAATGAACGGTGTGGATGTCTCCTTTGCAACCGCCGTAAGGTATTTTGCTTTGGCAGACGAGTATGCGCCTCTGTACCGGAAAACTGATTTTCAGATGCATTGGGCGAAATTGCAGCGGCTTACCTACAGCCTCATTTTCACTGATGCTCCCAGGGAAGCCATCGTGCAAGAAATCTTTGAAAATCTCGACCAGGCGGGAGCTTATTTAAAAAACCTGGTCCTGGCCAGGCTTATGGGGTATTTTTCCGCCATATCTGATTATCAGAGCGCGGTCAAATGCGCAAGCCTGTGCATTGAAGCAGGAGAAGAAGCTGGTTTGATGCTTCATCCCTCGCTGGCCTACGGACTACTTGCCAGGACGGCAATAGTGACCAGGGATAATGAAAATGCGGCCCGCCTGACCGGGCGTTATCTTAAGCTTTGCTTCGACAATGGGCTTTATGAATATTTCAGGCTGCGCAAGGCTTACGACCCAGTCCTTGAATTTGCTTATGACAATGGAATAGAGCCGGAAATTACCAGGCAGATGATGGAATTTGCCGGGTACAGCCCGAAGAAAGCGTATATTGAGACCTTGGGCGCTTTTGCCGTTTACCAGGATAAAGACCGGCAAAAGCCTGTAAAGTTCAGGACCAAAAGGGAACGGGAACTTTTGGCCTTTTTGCTTGCTGCAGGTGAGCAGGGGGCTACCAAAGAACAGATATATAATGCCATTTGGTGGGAGTCAGATTCCAAAAACATAAACAACTTGATTGCAGTTAATCTTGCCCACCTAAAAAATGACCTGGAATCTGTGGGAATTGGCGAAGCAGTCATTTACCAGGAAAACCGCTATTTTATCTGCCGGGATGAAATCGACTACGATATCGCCCTTTTTAATAGGACCTATGAAGAATTTAAGTCCCGGAATACGGAGGATTTGGCCACCAAACTTTTATCTCTCTATAAAGGAGAGTATCTCTTCGGCTTTGAAGCGCTCTGGGCCATCCCCCAGAGGATTCGATACCGCAAAATTTATGATGAAGCTCAAATTTATTTACACAACCAGTCTTTATAATCCACCTCAAAAGGTGTAAACACATGCTTTTGCGCTGGCTGCGACAGTTGAACCATTTAAATAACATTCTCCAAACTTTGTCATAAAAGTTTCCTAATAATAAGTTAGTGCTAAGCACCCTAGCCTACCATGATTCTATCTTCAGCATAGCGGATTTCACTTTTTCTGTGATTATAAATAATAGAATAAGCTACTGTTAGTGGCCCTACCCGGCCTAAAAACATAGCTAAAATAATTATAATTTTGCCAAATGAACTTAATTCTGGAGTCAATCCCATACTCAGACCTACCGTTCCCAATGCGGAGATGGTTTCAAACAGAATAACATTCAAATGGGCATTATGTCCCAGGGAAAGCAAAAAGGCAAAAAGAAACACCAAAATAAGAGCCAGGATAAATATGGCTGCCGCCCTAAAAATATCCCCCACTGCGATCCTTCTTTCCATGACCTCTACATCTCTTTTTCCCCGCAAAAAACTGTAAACCGCCAGAAATAGTATAGCTATAGTAGTAACCTTAATACCCCCGGCAGTGGAACCCGGAGCTCCCCCGATAAACATCAACAGCATAACCAGCATTTGCGTTGGCAGCAGGGTGCTGCCCATATCAACCGTAGTAAAACCAGCGGTTCGAGTAGATGATTGGAAAAATGCGGTTAAAACCTTCCAGCCCCCGTCATTCCCTGCAGGGTATTATTATATTCCAAGATCAAAAATGACCCGGCACCCACAGCTATCATTATTAATGTAGTTATAAGAACTATGCGGACATGCAGTGATAATACCTTTTTTTCTGGATATTTAAATAATTCATAAAACACTATAAAACTTAGACTTCCGGCTATAAACAGGAAAGATATGGTAAATAATACCAGTGCATTCCCAGCGAACCCGCTGAGGCTGGCAAAACTGCCCATCAAATCAAAGCCGGCATTGTTAAAAGCAGATATAGAATGAAA
Organism: uncultured Syntrophomonadaceae bacterium; assembly: GCA_964482585.1. GTDB lineage: Bacteria > Bacillota > Syntrophomonadia > Syntrophomonadales > Syntrophomonadaceae > CAYZYO01. The sequence continues at coordinate 3,750 of CAYZYO010000038.1, forward strand.
CACCCCGTACCAAAGAGCACGGGACACCCCCATAGAAGGTGCCCAGTAAGCTAATAGCACTAAAGCGCCAATAGATTCAATAACAAACGAAAGCCCTAAAAGGTATTTAAATACTCCTATTATTCCTTCCATAGAGCTTCGGTTTATAGACTGCTGCATCGCCAGCCTCTGCTTCAGCTGAATGTTTCTGCCCAAAAGCAGCGCAACAAACGTTGCAAAAGACATTATTCCCAAACCGCCAATTTGAAACAGAAGCATAATAACAACCTGTCCGACAGGTGTCCAATAAGTGGCAGTATCCACCAGCACTAGACCGGTTACACATACTGCTGAGGTGGAAGTAAAAAGAGCAGTCAGGTAATCGCTTTCCCCTCCTTCTACAGAAACAGGGGCGGCCAGCAGCAAACTTCCAATCATAATTATTGAAAAAAAACCAACTATAAGGATTTGAGCAGGATTTAGTTTTCTTAACATAGCGGCTCCTATTAAGTAATCTCGAAGACTCGTCTTATATACTTTGTTTCCCCGGCGATAACCAATACATCCCTCTCTTTTATCACCTGCTCTGGATTAGGGGGCAGCATTATTTCATTATCACGTTTTATAGCAATTACTGAAATATTCATCTTCTTTCTAACCTGCAGCTCCAGAAGACTGTTATTAATCATAATCCGGGGTGCCAGGATCTCCACAATACTGTATTCAGAAGATAGCTGGATCTGATTCATAATATTATTAGAAAAAGAATGAGCCAGTTTAATGGCCATATCTCGTTCTGGATTTATCACTATATCCACACCTATTTTCTCCAGTACTTTAGCATGTAAAGCATTCCGGGCCTTTACGATAACATTCTTAACCCCCATTTCCTTTAAAATAATGCTAGTTAAGATATTTACCTGAATATTTTCTCCAATAGATACCACTACCACATCAAAGTTACTAATACCCAGCTTTTTTACTACATTTTCATCACTGGAATCAGCCTGAACCGCATGAGTAGCTATATCGATATAATCCTGCACTTTACGTTCATCATTATCAATTGCTAATACTTCATAGCCCATAGAGACAAGTTCCTTTATAAGGCTGCTTCCAAACCGGCCTAACCCGATTACCGCGAACTGTTTATGCTTATTTTTCATTAGATTATGGCTCCCTGCTTTTAAAGATTGCTCTCCTTTTTCAATGCATACAACTATATTCTATAGTTTAACTAAAATGAATGCTATACTTATGTCGTTAAATCTACACATGTTTTATCTTAATTTTATTATTTCCTGCTTAAATCCGGCAGCGAAGAAGACACAGGAGCACCGTTCCCTTGTGTCTTTAGGAGTAAACCAAGGGAATATCATGCCCCTTTCCATAGCTGCAGTTTGTATTTGAAATGATTAAAAGGTTGGTACATAGGAAGACAATGGGATGTGTTTGTCCCATTGTCTTCGTCTTGTTACTAATGTGATTCTACATCAAACGCACCATTTTGCTTTAGAAAATTCGAGACTTCAGAGACTTTCTTTTCATTAGCCTCTATTACCGCCAAGATCTTACCCTCTTGTACTTTTTGCTCATAATGTTGACTACGATCCTCAGGTATACCATAATCCACCAATGCTCCAGCAACTCCACCAGTAACCGCTCCTGCAATGATTCCACTTAATGGACCAGCGGCAATTATGGGACCAATACCAGGTATAGCCAGGGCTCCTGCCCCAAGGACAAAACCTGCGATTCCTCCCAACACCCCCCCGGTTAGTGCACCATCACCAAGATCTTGATTTCCTGCATTAACATTATTTATATCTTCTTTAGCTATCAAAGATATTTGATCCTCAAAGCCCCTTTCCCTTAATTGCTTAGCCACCTTATCCGCAGTATCTCTTTCATTAAAATAACCAATAACTTTGCTCATTTTTTACCTCCTTTATCTAATCTATTCATACTATACCCGGTAGAGCCAAATACTATTACAGTGCAGGAGGAAAAAGAAAGGGTCAAAAATGAAAAACTCTTTTGCAGTAAGAGAAATACCCGCCGTATTGAGAATGTGCCGGGCTTAAGGCATCATTTTTTAATGATAAGTTGGGTCAAGTAGAGAAAACATAGCCATTTCCAGAACTCCCAGAGCAGCCAGAATCACCAACCATATAATAAAAATCCTCCGGTTTATCCGCAACCCCCTCAAATATATGTTCATTTTAGTTTACTTCCCCTTCGTAGCCCCAGTCCCCATGACACATCTTGTGTCCTTCCATCCTTGAAAGAAACCACCATAAATGTTAGCATATAGCATAAATACATGTTAATATGTATGAAAATGACGATTAATTGAGGCACTAGAAGAAAGGAGTGGTTTTATGCCAATCGCTTGGAGCGAAATCCAGAATATCTTGATGTCCGTCGGTTTTGCGGTATTGATCCTGATAGTGGGGTGGATTGTCGTCAAGATAATTACATCCAGTGTGAATAAGCTGTTGAACAAGAACCAGTTTTTCCAGGATAAAATGACCGCCCAATTGGGTGAAGAGCGTACCCAATCAACAGTGAACCTAATAACCAAGATTATTTATTACATCCTCATGCTCTTCGTCTTAGTGGCAGTCCTGCAAGCCCTCAACCTTTCAGTAGTAACAGAGCCTTTGAATAGATTGCTTAGCGTAATCTTTGCTTATCTGCCACAACTGTTTGGAGCTGTAATACTACTATTTATAGCCTGGTTTGCCGCTACTATCCTGAAACAGGCAATTTTACTGTTATTCGGCAAGACCAAAATTGATGAAAAACTGGGAGAAGAGATAGATGTCCAAGATGGGAATGTCAAACTAAGTACCACTATTGCAGAATTAGCATATTGGACCGTTTTTATTCTATTTCTCCCGGCCATCCTGAGCACGCTATCCCTGGATGGGCTGTTAACGCCAATTCAAAACATGGTTAATGCAGTGCTTATGTTTCTCCCCAAACTATTTTCCGCCGCTGTAATTCTTCTTATCGGCTGGTTTATTGCGAAATTATGTAAAAAGATAGTGACTAGTTTTCTCAAAGCAGTCAAGGTGGATGATTTCGGCAGCAGATCAGGTTTGACCACGGAAGAACCCGGCAGAAGTCTTTCCGAAATACTGGGGATGGTCGTCTATGTGATCATCCTGATCCCGGTAGTCATATCCGCGTTAAATGTACTGAACATTGAAAGTATCGCCCAACCTGCTACAGATATGCTGAGCATCATATTTACTTTTATTCCTGTATTGTTCTCTGCGTTTATTATCGTTGCTTTTGCATATTTCATCGGGAAGATGGTAGGAGAACTTGCAACCAGTCTTTTAGGAAGGCTGGGATTTAACCGGGTTCTGCCTTTGGTAGGAATTAAGACGGAGCGGCTCGATCTCTCCCGGTTGACTGGTCAATTAATCATGATCCTGATAGTTCTGGTTGCGGCCATGGAGGCCGCCAATCTCCTTGGTTTTGGCAGGCTATCAGATCTAATCACTGAATTTATTGTCCTGGCAGGAAATGTCCTGGTTGGTGTTGTTATTATAGCTGTCGGCCTGTATGTTGGCAACCTGGTCGCAGGCCTGATCGAGAAATCTGCAGTGAAGAATGCTCGCACCCTTGGTTTAGCAGCCAAAATCAGCATCTTGGTTTTGACTATCACTATGGGCTTGAGCCAAATGGGTTTGGCTTCCGAAATTATTACCCTGGCCTTTATTTTCCTGGCTGGAGCTTTGGCCATCAGTTTTGCTATTGCTTTCGGTATCGGCGGCAGGGATTTGGCTGCCAAGAAGCTATCGGAAATTGATGAAAAAATGAAGCAGGACGGTTAATTGCGCATTCCAACTTAAGGAAATAAGCACAGGGGCTTGTCCCCATAGTCTGAACAGACTTGCGTGTGGTGGCTGTAATTGAGTACACTCACGGCTCTATTCGATAATATTACTCATGCATTCACTGCAATATAAAGCCTAATAACTATTATCATGACTTAAAATAATAAAGGGTTAAAAAAGGATCGAAAACTTTAATAAATAAGTGTTCGATCCTTTTTCTTATTCGCGGTATGCTCATGCGCGAAATAGGAATAGAAGACCTTAAAGATATCTATGGAGAGTTTTCTTTGTACACTGGAAAGGGAATTGTTTTGGTTATTTTTTGATTTTATTTTTGATAAAGTAATGGATAATATGCCGATTGTTGGTTTTTCGTGGTTGGATTTCAAATTCTTTTAGTGATGAAATAAGCGGAGTTAGCTTGGAGTGCCCGTAGTTCCTGGTATCAAAGTCCGGGTATCTCTTATTGAGTTTTTTTCCTACTTCCCCCAAAAATGCCCATCCATCTTCATCAGAACTCTCGGTTATGATTATTCTTATAGTTTCTATTAGCTCTTTCCTATTTGCCATACCTTCTTTTGTTGGTACCTCTTGGGTTTCTATCCTTTCAGGGGTTTCATAAGCTTCTATAGGAGTCGCAGCTAAAACTTCAAGATATTTAAACTTTTCACAAGAAGCTATGAAGGGAGTAGGGGTTTTCCTTTCACCCATGCCAATTACATACATTCCAGCTTCTCTTAAACGGGCAGCCAACTTAGTAAAATCACTATCACTGGAAACAATGCAAAAACCATCTACATTATTGGAATAGAGAATATCCATGGCATCAATTATTAATGCCGCATCTGTTGCATTTTTTCCGGTTGTATAGCTATATTGTTGAATTGGGGTAATAGAGTAATTAAGCAGTACATTTTTCCAGGATGACATTTGAGGCTTGGTCCAATCTCCATAAATTCGCTTATAAGTAGGTATTCCATGGTTGGATATTTCATTAAATATGTACTTTATATATTTATCCGATACATTATCAGCATCAATTAAAACCGCGATTTGCTTATCATTTTCCATATGGTATCCCCCCGTAATTTCACTAACCCGATGTAGTATTAGTATAATGAAACTTCACCTACTTAACAAGTGAGTACCGGGCATTAAATTACATACCAAGGCGCAACAGGAATAAGTTTCTGTCAGGCACCGGGGTTGTATTAACCTCTACTTTATTCACGAAGCTATCTTTTCAGAATCCTTAAAACTATCTGCAGGTCGCTTTTCATTTTCTTCTTCCATATCCAATAACCTGAAGAGTATTACTGCAGCTTCCTGGCGGCTTATTGCGGATTCATGGTGCCGTCAGCATCACCCTTAATGTAACCTGCTTATTTTGTTGCCGTCCCGCAACCTAGAAAGCAGAAAGCCAAAACCTCCTCTCTGAATTTCTGATGTTAGGTGTAAATTAAGATAAATCGGCTTCACCATTTCATAACCTTTAAATAAAACCATTATTAACAGAATTATATAACGAAATTTATTGCTGATGGTTTCAATCATTGCTTGAAGTGTTTCTGTTATTGCTTTCTACTGAACATATTAAATAAATCCTCCTTTAATTCCAGTAAATAAGCATCTTTAAAATTTTGCTTTTCTATGATTTGCAAAAGACAATGAGAATAACCCGGGGTCTGACCCCGAGTTATTCTCATAGCTTTTTTATTTATGCCCTACCGGCTGTCCTTGCTTGTCACCAACATCAGGCTGGTGGCGACACCGAAGTATTTCCTGCTTCTACTCATTGAGGATGTTATAAAGAATCTGGGCCAGCTCTGCTCTGGTAGCAATTCCCTGGGGATCAAAAATATTGTTACCCTTACCTTTAATCCAACCAAGGGCCGATGCATTGGCCACAGCTTCCCTGGCCCAATTTGACACCTGATTGCGGTCAGCATAAGTTACACTCCCGCTGGTTTCCGTTATCTGGCCCACATTTTTAAAGTAGTTGTAAATAATGACTACCATTTCTTCCCGAGTTATGGCCCGGTCAGGCTCAAACCTGTTGTCTCCAACCCCCTGAGCCAGGCCTAACTGCTTGGCTGCCGCCAAAAATCCGGTGTACCAGCTATTACCTGCATCAGAGTAGTTCTCTCCGCTCCTTTCCTCAATAGCCAGGGCCCGGCATAACATGGTTATGAATTCAGCTCTGGTAACGGTTTTATTGGGGGCGTATTCCTGTTCCGATACACCTTTGGCAATACCTTTTTCCGCTATAAAGAATAATGCATCATAGAACCAATCGTTTTTCTGAACATCAATAAAGGTAAGTTCAAAGCCAGGAGCAGAAATTTCCGGGGGCGTGGCCGGGGGTGCGGGCAGATCCGCATCGCCACCCTTATTGGAATTTCCCGTGGAGCCTCCAATGCTGGCCGGCAGCACCTTCACCAAAATCCTTTGCCTGATATTTTGATCTTCAGTTCTGGCAATAATGGAGGTTAAGCCTTCCTCCAAGCCCTGAATCCTACCGGTCTGATCAATGGCAGCTACCGAAGGATTGTCGGAGCTGTAAGACATTTTTTTATTTCTGGCATCAGCCGGTAATATTTCAGGGCTAAGGGTATAAGTATCTCCCTTCTTTATGCTCAGGTCGGTCAAAACCTTGCCGTTCTGATCCAATATGACCATACAAGCAACACTTACCGGTGCAGGGGGATAAGCTACGGTTACGGTAAAAGTAGTAGTCTTACTGCTATCATCCATAGAAGTTGCGGTAATTTGCGCCACGCCCTCACCTATGGCCAGGGCTTTTCCGTCATCTCTAATCTTAACCACATCAGAATGGGAAGAAAGCAGCTGCACGGTTTTATCCAGGATTCCTTGCTCCCCGGGATTAACGGGGGTAAAGACTAATGCATTCATAATATTCTGGGTGATATCGAGCCCCGGCTCCACCGTTATATCGGTCCCGGTCAGACTATCAATCGGCGCCTCTGGCGGAACCGTTCCCGGCTCGGTATAGTCATCTATCATGGAGAAACCGGCATAATCGGCCACTGCCTGGTTAACGGTAAGGCTATACTGCCCTCCTGCTGACATAGGTACATCAGCAACAAACCTTGCTACTTTAGTCAGGTTTAAGTTGTTTACCCCTGCTTTGACTGGAACCGGGTATTCGATGCTGCCCTTTACCAGGCTTCCCTGCTTGTCAGTAAGGCTAAGGGAATTTGGCTCTTCCAGGGATCGGATATCCATGTACTTGCTGAAATATACGTCCACATAGCGTCCGCCGCTGCCCCAAACGGTCTTTTCAACTACCGGCGGCTCCAGTTTCACCAAGGGGATATTAACCTCCAACTGGGGAGGAGGCACCGGCAAAGCGTCGCTGTAGGTGGTCTGATAGCCATCCTTGACGTACTGCACCATCCACCAGCCTGGGGGTACATCCCAGGCGTATTTTCCTTCAGAGTTGGTGGTCTGGGGATTCTCCTGCAAATACCATTCGGCGTCCCAGAATTGCCACCCATCGCTGGCCTTGGCATCAGCTGCATTTGGGGCCGCATCTGGAGGAAGGAAAAGGGCTGTGGCAGTAACTCCTTCAATGCGGTTGTCTTCTACCCCTTCATATACAAAGCCGCTGGGGTCTAAAAGCCAATAGGGTCTGAAAGGCTTTCTTCTGTACCGCCTATTTCTATCATCGTCGGTATCTATCCACTTGTCGCGTTGGTATACGTACCAGTACCAGTACCAATAGGAATCCATGGGTTGCAGATGCTTTCTCCGCCAATCCTCATATGGCTCATCGTAGTATTCTTCATATTCTTCCTCGTATCCGGGCATAAGGCGAAACTGGCTCATTAACCTGTTATAATCTAATTCAAACTCATTGTCGAACATATCCCCCAGGAGCTTTCCGGATATTAAACCGGCTGCCCCTATTACCACCTGCCCCAGCAAGGGAACCAGATTTCCGGCTTCTGCCACCGAGCTTCCAATATAGCCCAGGGATTTACCCATTAAAATATCTTCTCCCATCATGGCGATCTGCCGGTCATAATACTCCGCCAAATGAGGTTCTAGATTGGGTCGTACATTTTCGTATTTGTGCATCAACTCAATCATTTTTCCAGTAGTGGCAAGATCCCCGGCCGCTCCTGCCAGCTCATTGGCATCGCTGGCCACGTCAAGGACCGTCTTGACGGTTCCCAGGCCTTTAAGCGCAGCCATAGGAGTAAACTGCTGTTGCTGATAGTCGGCCGGTTGAGGCAAAAGTCGCCGGTCCAGGTAAGCTGTTATCCTATATTTCCCATCTATAAGTTCATAGGAAAAATCATAACCATAAAGTCCGTTCCCTAGATTGGTGCAGTTTTTAGCTTCCCGAGCATCAAAATCTGCGGGCTCAACGGTCATACTGGCAGTAATGCTCTTCTCCGGCATACTGAGTCTGAACTCGGGAATGTTCAAAGCATTTATATATCCGTCACTATCATACTCAATATACACGTCTTCGGAAGTAGTTCCCGGGTCGGTGAAGGCAGCTTCTGCATCTCTAAGCGATGCCGGGATCAAGTCCCGGTAGTATTCCGATATATTATCAGGCTCAACCAATATCTCCTCATAATCCACCATGATTTCATCATTAGTATAGACAGCAAAAGGAATTATGGCTCTAAACTCATCGCCCTGACGGGTAGCAGCATATCCGGCAATCTTAACATCCCTTACCTTATCGTTGTCACTAAAGGCCACGCTGACTAGAAAATCCCCATGCCCGCTCATGGCAAAGGGGAAAATAACGCTGCCGTCGGTAACTGGGATCTTTATTGAACTGGCGCCCTGTCCCAATGTAAAATCGGTCATTTTGACCCCTTCAATCCCAACCAGGATCAAATCCTTAGCCGAGTACTCCACTCCCTCTACCTCAGTTATGGCTGTTAGGTGATGGAAGAGGGGAGCGCCCATACTGGGAAGTGCCAGGCTGGCAGACCATTGGCCGGTTGGGGTGGCTTGGGTCTCACCTATTTTAATGTTGCCGTCATATAGTTCTACCTTATGGTTGGCAGGTGCCAGACCGCTGAACTTAACGGGCTTGGTCATAAGCTCTTTATCTATATCCAGGGGAGAGTCCAAAGTTATCATCTTGGTAGGGATTTGGCAGGTAGCAAACATTTCTGACCGCGGATTCCCCCCCACCACAAATCTCAGCTCGGCGCCGGCCTGGATGGTTTCGTACCCAACCGGGTTGTTGATCTGGACCTGATAAGTCAAAGTGCCGGCCGCTCCATTAATGCAATCTTTTAGATCAAGAGTTAGGGTGCCGGCACCCTGGTCGACCACCGGATTTATAGTTAAATCGCCCCGGGTCATCCGGTGCATGGCGGTATTGTCAACGTAGGTGGCGCCCTGTGGTATTTGTGCTACCAGATGCAGCTGGCTAGAGCTTATGATACTCATTTTATCATAATCATAGACTACCCTTAAGGTAACCATGCTGCCGGGCAGGGCTGCAGTCTTGTTGGCAGTAATACCGCTGGGCCCATTATACCTGAAGTAAAGATTTGATTTATTATAGCTTAACTCCTTTAGGCCCAGGTCTATGATTTCTCCGTCCTTGACCTGGAGGTTTTCCATTCTAATGCAATCAGGATTATAGAGCCAATTGGAGTAATACATGCTGCCATTGCTCTCCCAGGTTAATACAATATTATAGCTCCCCTCCGGCAAGCTGCTGGCAATATAGGGGGCAGCTGACTCAACTCTGCTAACATATTGCCCATTATCGGCTTCATACGCATACAGGTACCTTTTTTCGCCTATCCTTGTACCTCCGTTGGAGTCTGTGACCTGGGCTCTTACGCTGCCTCTTTCAGTTAATAAAACTGTGACTTCAGCATAATTGTCCTCATTTATGACTGCCGTGGCTGATCCTTTTCCTAAACCAAAGTTTTTTCCATCGGCTGTTACCTCTACTATATCTCCCGGTTTTCCCGGTATGTAAAAATACCCTTGCCCATCGCTGCTATAGTTGATGGCCCCGGTGGTTTGGTTCATGACCTTTACTTGCGTTCGGCCCACCAAACTCAGACCTTCTTGAACGGCATGCACGATAATCTTCCCGATATTTCCGGATAGATCCTTGGTATCCAGATTTACCTTTACTGTGGGCTTTACATAGGGCGGTATGGTGATATCAAGGGTGTTAACTCCCTCCTCCAGGATAATAGTTTCGTGCTTTTCCATATTACTTACATAACAGGTTGCTTCAATTTCGCCCGGTATTTTGGCCAGCTCCAGGGTATACTTACCCTCTTGGTCGCTTTGCGTATTTAAGCTAATGCTTACGACGGGAACCCCGCCCTGGTATACGGTCTTGGCCAAGTATATATAAGCACCTGCTACCGGAACTCCACTGCTGTTCTTAACTGTACCGGTAAGGGTTACCATGGGGACTTTCTTTAAGCTGATTTCGAACTCATTGTCACCGATTGTAGTTATTTCTGCATTTAAAGACCCATCCTGGTACCAGTCAGATCCATCATACTCATATGATTTATGGGTGGTGGTCAATTCAATCTGTGAACCTTTTAAAGCGTTGCTTATAAAATAAGGAGCTTCTGCTACCGCATAACCGTTGGTATCGGTGTTGGCATATCGGGTGGCTATGGTACCATTGGTACGGGTTGTTTTACCGGTTACCATGACCATTTTTAGCGGGAGCCCGGTATCATGGTCAATAACCCGGACTTTGACATTAGCGGGAGCGCTGATCTCATAACTATAAACCTGTTCCAATCCGCCCCGGATATCAATGGCCGGGCTTTGATACAGCAATTGATAATTGGCATCAAAATGCCGAAGAATATAATCCCGAGAGCTATCCAGGCCTTCAACCGTAATATGGCCTTCAGTAAACTGCCCGGTAAAGCTGCCGCCACCTTTAGCACTGCTGATGGAGACCAATGACGAAGCCAAATGCTCAGGATCCATCTCGAGAGGCAGCTGCACGTTCACCTTAAGCCGACCCGCTACCCGGCAGTTAATCTCTGCTGTCAATGCGGTGCTTCCGGGCAGTTGGGCCTCCAGAGAGACTATTTCCCATATGTTTTCCATCAGAATAAAATCGGCAGTGTATTTTTTGCTGCCAGCTGCGGTTTCAGCCAGGGTAAGTAAGCAGGTTTTTTCTTCGATATTGGTTCGTTCACTGTTCCATTCCCTGCAGTTTACGGTAACCTCAGGCTGCAAGCCGGTTTCCGTGGTAATGAGTTCTATTTCCACTGTATCCCCCATATACAAGGAACCTTTAATGTTTTTGCGCGGGGCCTTAAGCTTTAATTCCAAGATCTCCGGCACGGCCAGTG
>CAYZYO010000038.1:15028-19248 GCA_964482585.1 uncultured Syntrophomonadaceae bacterium
ATGTTTTTGCGCGGGGCCTTAAGCTTTAATTCCAAGATCTCCGGCACGGCCAGTGAATCGGTGGTAACACTTACCACAGGTCCATCCTTGGTCCACTGCCCATCCCCATCTCCGGCCTGCACCTGGAAATCATAAAGGGTAGAAGGAGCCAGTCCGGTAACTTGATAGGCAGCAGCTGTGGTGTCCAGGGTATGAATAAGCTCTCCGTCCTGATATATTCTATAGCCAGTCACCCCCTGGTCATCCTGGGCTGGGGTCCAGCTTAAGTTTACCCTGTCAGTAGTAATATCGCTGGCGGTCAGCGTACTCTCTACCGGCCAGCTGGGGGGATCGCTGAGGGGCGGCTCCAGGGTGTTGACCGTAAGGCTGGGTCCGTCCCTGGTCCATTGATTCCCGGCATCCCCGGCCTGTACCTGGAAGTGGTATGAGGTAGCGGGAGCAAGATTGCTAATTTCAGTTTGGTTGACAGAGCCGGCAACTGTCCCCACCAGAATATCACCCTGATATATCTGATATTCACTCACCCCCAGATCATCCTGGGCTGGGGTCCAGCTTAAGTTTACCGAATTATGGGTGACCAGGGTGGTGGTCAGGCTACTCCCTTCCGGCCAGCTGGGAGGAGCAATACCAGTTGTGTCCTGTATGTTGATGCTTAAACTGACCTGGGGTCCTGCGCTCAACTCCACCGTTAATAACAGTTCCCCTACCGGCTGGGCGGCCAGATATTCCTTTCTAATAGTCAGAAAATACTGGTTTTCGCTGTCCTGAGTGACACTGTAGTTTTCACTTCCTAGTGAAACCTGGTCCTTCTTCACATCAGTAATTGATAAAATATTATGCCACCATTGAATTTCAGTAACTACATCGGCCTGATAAGCCGGGTTCTTATCAAAATCAGCTTGCTTCGGCGACAGATCGGCCCCCTCCGCCGGGGTACCAGTTACCTGTAAAGGCTCGGTTTCGGCATAATAGCCATTGCAGCTTACCTTAACTTTTCTACCGTCATCCCCCGCCGTCAAAATGGTTCCATGCGCAGGCTCGGTGCTAATCCCCATGCCAACGAAGTCACTGTACTCTATTGGACCTATGGTAGATTCATCACTGTAATGCAGGGTTACCAACAAATTTTCATAGATGAAATTCCCGTAATCGTCATAAGATAACAAGTCCAGTGCTTCTCCCACGGTGTAGATCAGTTTGGGCTGTCGTTCCACCGTTATCCCGCTTACCGTTGGGGTTGCACTCTGTATACCCATGCCCCCGGCAGCATCAGCTTCTCCTCCCGAAATACCTTCAGCAACCCTGCTTGTAGCCTCATAGCTGTCAGCTAACGGAAGGGCTGTTGCTTGATTGATGGGAAATATGGTCAAAACAAAAGCAGCAATTATAAACATGGCTACAATTTTTTTCACGCTATACACCTCCTTCAATATATTCATTTTAATTTTATTAATCAACTGGCGATATTAATAGGCTAAATATGATTATTATTAGTATGAAAAATGCGATTTTTGAGGGGGGGGGGTATGACCTGGGGATCTTTGTTACCTGATCTACTCCACTTGCCTTTGCTATTATTGAAGAAGATAAAGAAACCATTGTAGTAATACTTGCAGGTACCCGCGAGAATTTTTATGAAGAGCTAAAGCGATACATGAAGTAAGAGCCTCTTCAGCCCCTATATGTCAGAATAGTTGTCGTGTAGATGATATAATATTTTGAGAAAGGTTGGATCTGCATGACAGTAAATAAAAGTTATACAAAAGAGTTTAAAGAAAACATTATACATTATCAGTGCTTTCTATGATCCTCATGGAGCCGGGATGGCAGTTATAACGCCGGCCTGGATGCGCTATGTTTATCGGGAGGATTTGGATACCTTTACTCGTTTCGCCCAAAAGATTTTTGGCATTGAGAGCGGGAGCGCTGAAGAAAAGGCCCAAGTGGGCATTGAGCAGCTAAGGGGGTTTTTGCGGGACATTGGAGCCCCCCTTAGCCTGCAGGATTTAGGGGTGGAATACCAGGACCTGGAGAAGATGGCTGAAAACGCGGTTCAAGCCAGAACTCTGGGTCGGCTCAAACCCTTGCAGAAGGAGGATGTGCTAGCCATTTACCAGCTGGCCTGGGAGCGGTAAGGTTTTGATAATGGGGAGGTTGATGTCTATAAAGCACTACATAAACATCATAATCGGTAGTCTACACAAATACATATAGCTACTGTATATTTGTTGAAATTCCGTCTTAAGGGCGTATAATAAAGATATAGAGCAGTTGTGAAAGGAGGCGCAGCCCATGAAAGCTCGAAATGACGTGCAGGTGACAATGCGTATAGATAGAAACGTCAAGGAAGCAGCCGAGCAGCTTTTCAGCCGGCTTGGCCTGAACATGACAACCGCAGTCGGCTTGTTCCTGCGTAAAGCGATCAGCGAAGATGCTATTCCCTTCGTCGTAAGTGCCAAAAAGTCTGGAATCACTGGAATCAATGGATATTCAGCCAGGCAGATAGAAGAATTGTTCGGTGTGGCCGTAGACGATGCAATCGCCAAAAAGAAACAGAATGGTTCTCCTGTTGCCCGGTATGATGAGGAAAATAAAAAGGCGTATTTAGAGTATGCTGACGGAAGACGGGAATATGTCAATGACTGATATGAATAAAAACCCTGCTATGTTGGTCTTTGCAGGCCCGAATGGTGTTGGCAAAACAACAATCGCCCACCATTTCCCCGTATCAGGAACCTATGTAAATGCGGATGACATCAAAAGGGAGTATAACCTTACGGATCTTAAAGCCGCACAGCAGGCTGAAGCTCTTCGCAATAAACTTCTGGAAACAGGGGAGGATTTTACATTTGAAACGGTCCTTTCGACTGAGCGTAACCTGCTGCTGATGCAGAAGGCGAAAGCACTTGGATATGAAGTGCGGTGTGTCTATGTACTAACTATTGATGTAAATATCAATATAGCCAGGGTGAAGGAGCGGCATGCTTCCGGAAGACATGATGTGCCGGAGGATAAAATCGTTCGCAAAAATGCTCCCTATGCCTGGTCCTTAATAAGTTGGTGGCAAGCACTGGTGTTCAGGCATCGATGGTGTTTTTAAATTTCTCCGGTTTTTCAGCTTTCATCCTAATTATAGTGCCACATTCAGTGCAAACATCAGCTATTATTGTACTTCCCGTGGTAAATAATTTTCCCACTGGTATTAAAGCTGCATAACCCTCTAACTTACCTTTTCCAATTTTGTTATTTCCGCAATTAGGGCATCTTGTTTCAGCCATATACTAAGCACCTCATTTCTTCTAAGTATGACAAGTTGGTGTCTAAGCACCCGAGCTACAACACCCAAAATCACTGCCTGCACTATCTCCTCATCTAATAACAACAAACATCGGCCCCAGCTCATCAATTGTCAGAATATTCAATAACTTGATAAGTTGGTGCCTGGCCACTGGTGAAATTCTGGTGAAATTGGCCGGTTTGCTACATATCTATTAGTAGGCGGAGTTTGGCTATTGTCTCCTGCAGTGTTGCCTTGGGGGCATCGCAAGAGAACTCGGCTTTTCTAACTTTCCAGTCAAGGCTTTTAGCCTGGTCTGACAAAACAACTCCCCGTATGGGCAATTCTGAGGGAAGGTGAACTTCAAATGGATACCCTTTTATCTGAGAAGTAATGGGACAGGCAATGAGTAAGCCGGTTTTTTGGTTATAGCTTTCTGGTGAGATAACCAGGGCTGGTCTTTTTCCTGCCTGTTCATGCCCAGCCTGTGGATTAAATTCCATCCAAATGATGTCTCCTCTCTTTGGAACGTAATTTACCACGCTTCTCCACCAACCTTTGATCCGGTGCTGACTTCTTTATGCTGATTTTCGGGAGTAATACTGTTTAACATTTCTTCCAATGATAGTTCCTTTTTTTTTATTAAAATTGCTTTATCTTTGAAATCAATTTCGATTATAGAACCATCACTAATATCAGCTTGCTCAGCGATCCATTGGGGTATACGTATTCCAAGGCTATTGCCCCATTTAGAGACTTTTGCTTCCATATAGGATTCCCTCCTTATGATACCTGGTTTATTGTTTATACATAGTTTATACATAATATACCCAAAATACAATGGTACCATACCTTAATTATACCTTATCTCTCATTGCTCAACGAGGTCGTACCCAGCTTTCTACCTTGGGCCAGCTTTCTGTTGTAACCATTACCCGCCCGA
>CAYZYO010000039.1:0-19218 GCA_964482585.1 uncultured Syntrophomonadaceae bacterium
TTTAGATATAATTAACCACTGATTAACACAACTAGTCGGACAGTTGGAAAATTACAGGACACAACCACCGATGTAAATCAAGGAATTAACCACAGATAAACGCAACTTTAGTTGGCAAGAAACGGAGCTCATATAAACACCGGAAAAATCCGGGGAAATCTGCGAGACATCTGTGGGTATCTGTAGTTAATTAATTGAAATTCAACGCTTATATCTTTTTTTGAACAATTTCCTGCTGGATCATCTCCTTGAATTCTGTCAAAGGCCTGGGACCAAGATCACCTTTTTGACGTTGGCGAACTGCCACAGTGTTATCCTGAGCTTCTCTATCTCCGACTATCAAAAGATAAGGTATTTTTTGCAGCTGACCCTCACGGATTTTATACCCTATCTTCTCACTACGCATATCAGCATCGGCTCTTATTCCTTCTTGTTTAAGTTCCTGCAGCAACCTTTCGGCATAACCATGATGTTTTTCCGTAATCGGCAGAATCCGGGCTTGAACCGGTGCTAACCAGGTGGGAAATGCCCCGGCAAAATGCTCTGTTAATATGCCGATAAACCTTTCCATGCTGCCATATATTACCCGGTGCAGCATTACCGGCCGGTGTTTTTCTCCATCTTCACCTATATAGGTTAAATCGAATTTTTCCGGCATTTGAAAATCTAGTTGTATTGTTCCACACTGCCAGGTCCTATCCAGTGAATCCCGGAGATGAAAATCTATCTTGGGTCCATAAAATGCTCCGTCACCTTCATTAATCCGGTAATCCAGTGCTTTTTCTTCTAAGGCCTGTTTTAAAGCATTAGTGGCAATATCCCAATCTTCATCTGAACCCATAGCTTTCTCCGGTTTGGTTGAGAGTTCAATGAAGAAATCAAACCCGAATTTCTGGTACAATGTAACAGCTAGATCTATAACCCCTTTTATTTCATCGATTATCTGTTCCGGCAGCATATAAATATGGGCATCATCCTGGGTAAACGCCCTTACCCGCATAAGCCCATGCAGGGCGCCAGATAATTCATGCCGGTGAACCAGACCCATTTCCCCAACTCTTATGGGTAAATCCCGGTAACTGTGCAGATTCTGTTTATATAACAGCATGCCCCCGGGACAATTCATCGGCTTTACTGCATAATCTCCTTCATCTATTTTGGTAAAATACATGTTTTCTTTATAATGTTCCCAATGTCCAGAACGTTCCCAAAGCTCACGACTTAGAATTATTGGAGTACGAACCTCCTGGTATCCTGCCTCTTCATGTAATTCCCGCCAGTAGTTCTCCAGCTCATTCCTTATTACCATTCCCTTGGGCATAAAAAAGGGGAACCCGGGGCCTTCCTCCAGTAAAACAAAGAGTCCCAGTTCCTTACCCAGCCTACGATGATCCCGCTTTTTGGCTTCTTCCAGTTTATGCAGGTAATCGTCAAGCATTGATTTTTTAGGAAAAGAAGTGGCATATATTCTCTGCAGCATAGGTTTAGTTTCGTCACCTCTCCAGTATGCTCCAGCCAGGCTCATAACTTTGAGGATTTTTAGTCTTCCGGTTGAAGGCACATGGGGACCAGCACACAGATCAATAAACTCTCCCTGCTGGTAAATGCTGATAACCGCATCCTCGGGCAGGTCTTCTATCAATTCCACCTTGTATTTTTCCTCATCCTGGGGAAACATTTTTATAGCTTCATCCCGTTCAAGTTCTTTCCTTACAATAGGATAGTCGGCCTTGATTATCTTATTTATCTCGTTTTCTATTAACTCAAAATCTTCAGGAGTAAAGGTGTGTTTACTATCAAAATCATAATAAAAGCCTTTTTCAATTGGCGGTCCTATAGCCAGGCTGGTTTCGGGCCATAGCCTTTTTACAGCCTGGGCCATAACATGGGCAGAAGAATGCCGGTATACTTCCTGCGCCCTTTTATCACTAAAATCAAGTATTTCCAGAGTCCCATTCTCTTTGATTTTTACGTTTAAATCGGTTAGCTTTTCATTAAAAACAGCTACAACCGCATTGCGAGCTATCCTGGGGCTAATATCTTCAATGATCTGCAGAAGACTCATTCCTTTAGGATATTCTCGTTGACTTCCATCTTTTAATTTAATGGTTACCATAATCTTAACCCCCGTTATTTGATTTATATGTTATGTTTGATTCTACTGTTAAAAGTAGTATTTACACATCATATTATAGTTGGTCAGTTGGTCAGTTGGCCAGTTGGAAGAAGAGAGTAGCATTATATCTTTGCTATAGATTTAATTTTATTATAAGGGAAATAGAATCAGGATACCAACCTGTATAAGTCCAATTATTAGACCCAGAACTCCTCCCATAATCTCTATAAATCTCAGTTCGGTAAAAGATACCTTTCTTACTATGCTCTCTAGATTATTCAAGTCAAATTCATTAATCTTGGCCTCAACCAGCTTATTAATCTGGATTTCTCTTCTGATGTAATCACGGTCTGATTCTAGAGCATTATTAATAAAACCAGGTACTTCCTGGTTCAGAATTTTATGGATACTATCCATAATAATTTTCTTTACCTTTGATGGGATTATACCAGGTATTATAGTATTTAACCTATCATTAATTATTACGACAAGCCTGTCAACAATTTTCCTGTGCATTTGGGGGGTATTTATTTTATTGATTACATCATCTATTGATAATAACTCTCCTTCTACCATTTCTCCAATCATTACAGCAATGTCTGCCTGTCTCTTGGGCAGCAGCCCTTGAATCCGCCATATAACCAGATTAACCGGCTCATGAGGCCAGAATAACAGTTTTATTGCTACTACATTAGTTAAATAACCAATAAAGGCACTAATAACGGGAATCAGGCATAGTTTTAAATACATTAAATCATCCCTATGGAATATTACCTAAAAAATATACCAGATTTTAATATCTATCGCAATAAAACCGGCTTTTAAGTTGCTATAATTAAGTTTTAGTATTTTATTAGGGAAAAATAAGGTAAAAGAAAAGAAAAAAGAACAGCTTAGCCAGGACAGTCTCTATACCACGCTGGCCATATAATAATTATCTGCATAATACTTTTCTACTTGTTTCTATACGGTTTACTACTATGCAATAAACGGTTACACCGCTCACAACCAGTACAAATTTTTATTCGATCCTGGAACACATTTTTAATCATTTCCACCGGCTCTCTTTTTATAAAATTCTCAATATTATGAAGAATTAATCTTTTGGGAGCTATGGTTATTAATATACTTATCAGAACGTCATCAAGATTGATCTCTTCCATTATTATATCTTCTAAGTAATAGTTTAAATACTTTTCTTCGATCTTTTTGCCGTTTTCATCCCACATATAAAATCTCCCGTTATTTTTCATCATAAGATTAACTTCCATCAATTTTGGCGCCTGAGTATTAACAAAATAACGGAGTAGTTTAACAAATTCGTTATATTCTTTTTCATTTTTAAGTTCCTCAATTGCCAAGTCAACCGTGAATTTTATCTCTTTTAAATAATCAGGCATGCAGAAATTAATAAAACCCTCTACTATCAAGATTTCATCATTATTCATATAGTCAAAAATTTTATGGGAGATACGGTTTTTTCTTCCAAAATTCATTAATAGGTTAAGGCTGTCATTATCATTGTATTTTCTTAAAATAGTGCTTGATTTGTCATATACTATCTCTTTGTCCTCTTTTAACACTCCTTTACATCTACGGTTAATTTCCTTTCTCAACAATTTTAATTCCCAATCATTAATTATGTGTTCAGCCAGGACTTCAGATATCTGATGTTTAAAAATATAGATAATATCCTCATCCCGGAAAACACTCTCATTAGATTTGCCTTTTAGGCTGATAGTAATGTCTATCATATCATGGTTATTCCGGTTAGTACTAATATGAAAGGAATAACCCTTTTGTTTAATCCACTCAAGCCTTTTATTAAAATCCTTTAAAAAATCGCAATTGTTTGTGGCCGTTGCTATCTTAAATTCATAAATCATTTTCGGCCTCCTGATAATAAGATACTTTATTATATGTTAAGCCGTTTTTCATTATTCAAATAACGTTAATAGATAATAATACTTCTATTGCTTTATACTATTAATTAAGATAAAAGGTTCTATGTTTTTTTATATTGTGAAAATAAATATAACAAAACAAAAGGCCTAACCCGGTAATCTCCGGGTTAGGCAGGTTAAGCTATATTGCTTGGGCCATTCTTATTGATTTGTAATTTCATCCCATATTTCTTGAGGTTCCCTTCCTGCAGCATTAATAACCGGTGCATTAATTTTTATATTTTGCATGTCCATTAAATTTTCATCACTTCCGGAAATTACTACCGCATCAACTCGATTATCCCCTGCTGCTTCTATGTTAATTACCTGACAACCCCTGGCATTTAAAAAATCTTTTACCGGAGCAAGATTATCCTCGACTGCTACAATTTTGTTCATACTATTCACCTCCAAGAAAAATTACACCATTATTATGCTGCAGTTCATAATTCTTTATACGAGACAACAAGACAAAGAAACAGTTTCCTGAAAAGATGAATTTTTTTATCTTATATTAATAAAATAATAAGGATTATACTTTAGCTGGAGGAATAATACTTGTCTAAGTTTTCTATCAATAAGCAGTTTGTAAGGAATATAACTATTATTTTGGCGGCATTATGCTGCTTAATTCTTATTTCTTTAGCGATCAATAATAATATTAAGACTGATGATAAAGAAGTGTTACTCCCAACCCCATATACATCCTGGGAGACCTTTAATGAAGATATGATAATCCTGGATATATTTATACCTCAATTAGAAATAGATCTTATCTATGCCGGCGATGATAATGTTTATGGTGAAAAGATATATGACCTTAACTTAGCACTTCTCAGGAGAGGGACCGCCAGGAAACTGCAAAAGGCTCAAGAAGAGTTCGCCTTGGAAGGCTACACTTTAAAAATATGGGATGCCTACCGGCCACCGGAAGCTCAATATAAACTATGGGAAATAATGCCAGACGCTAGATATGTTGTAAATCCCTATAAGGGGTATTCTTTTCATTCGCGAGGAATTGCGGTAGATGTTACTCTGGTTGATAAAAATGGTAAAGAACTGCCGATGCCCTCAAGTTTTGATGATTTTACTGCCTATGCTGACCGGGATTACAGTGATGTTGGGGAAACTGAGGCAGCTAATGCCCGGCTGCTGGAAAAAGTAATGTGTAAACACGGTTTTAGAAGTATCTATTATGAATGGTGGCATTTTGTGGATCCGGATGGTGAAAATTACCCGGCAGTAACCAGAGCTGAACTGCCGCTTTTGGTACGGATATATTAATTTTTTTTACCCATATATTTAAATTATTGGGTAGATTTGACCCCTTGAAAATTTTCTTCAGAAAATAAGAAAAGCCGTATTAGAAGGCTCTGCCGGCTATAATATAAGAAGAATTTTTATGTTTCCACTTATTCACCTGCTTTAGGTATTCTTAACTGTCTGTCCTAACAATTATTTCTTAAAACAAATAAAACCCCGATATATTCGGAGTTTAAAGGCTGTATTATGGTGGGCCGTATAAGATTCGAACTTATGGCTTCTTCCGCGTCAAGGAAGCACTCTCCCTCTGAGTTAACGGCCCACATTTTTATTAATAGATTATTGATTCAGCTGGGAAAAACCCTAAATCTTATATCACAGAGGAGACTTCAGTCTCCTCTACTGACCAACTGGCTGACTACTTTTCACAGTAGATCATTATTTAATATTATAAATTAGTAGAAATATTAAGTAAAGTATCGAACGTAAACTTAATCTTTTTTCACAAGCAGACTTAAGCTGCAGAATATTATCAATAAAACCTAATATATTATAACAGCATAGAAAGAATTTTTGGAGGATAAAAATGATTTTCCTTCTCAAAAAGAAAACTGTAAATCTATTCGTTACCGGAATTTTTTTTGTGGGATTGTCTATTGGAACCTATAGTTTTGCTTTACATCCTAATATGAATAAATGGAAGAATGAACAAATTGTGGTAACCGAAGTAAAAACTGACCGCAAAGCGGTTGCACTCACTTTTGATGATGGCCCGGATCCAACAAATACCCCGGTATTACTTGACATTCTTAAGAAACATAATGTACCGGCTACTTTTTTTGTTACTGGCATCCACAGTCAGGAATATCCCGCTCTGGTTCAAAGGATGGCCTTAGAAGATCATGAGATTGGTAATCACAGCTATAGTCACCCTGATTTTAACCATAAAAGCAATAAATTTATTCTTAATGAAATAAGAAAAACTAATAAAATAATATATAAACTAACTGGAAAACAACCGGTATTCTTTCGACCGCCGGGAGGTTACCTGTCATTTGATATGGTGGACCTGATAAGGAAAGAAGAAATGATTATTGCCTACTGGACTTATCAGCAGGATTCTAAAGACTGGGCAAATACTAGTGCTTCAAGGATCGCTGATCATGTTATCAAAAATATTAAGCCCGGGCAGATAATAATACTTCATGATGGCTGTCCCAATGGTCTGCAAACAGCAAAGGCTGTAGATACTATTATTGCCAAGCTAAGTATCCAGGGTTATGAATTTTTAACCTTAAGCGATTTAATAAAATCAGCTGATAAGTAATAAATCACTTATATCTGCAATATTAATATAAAAACATATTGGGGGGAAGTCTTTATTATGCCGAAAATTTTTGGCTTTCTAGGATTAAAAAGCAGTACCAAAGTCGTTTTAGTATGCATTATATCTATCATTCTTTTGGTGAGCAGTGTAGTTTATGTGCAGGCCAACCATAAGCTTAAACCAATATATGAGGTGCCAACAGATAAAAAAATAGTAGCCCTTACCTTTGATATCAGCTGGGGCAATAAAACACCTGTACCGGTTATAGAAATTTTAAAAGAAAATAACATCTGCTGTACTTTTTTCCTTTCAGGCCCCTGGGTCAAACAATATCCGCAAATTCCCTTACAGATAAAGAAAGACGGTCATGAAATTGGCAGTCACGGATACCGCCATATTAATTTGAGCAATTTAAGTAAAAGTGAAATTAAAGAAGAAATATTGAAGGCTCATAACAACATCAAAGAAGTAACCGGTGTTGAACCCAACCTGATACGAACCCCAAACGGTGATTACAATAATCAGGTGATTGAGGCGATACATGAGGTTAATTATGAAGCTATTCAATGGGGAACTGATTCGCTGGATTGGATGAACCCAGGGGTTAATACTGTTATTGAGAGAGTAACTAAAAAGGTTCATCCCGGAGATATTATTTTAATGCATGCCAGTGATACCTGCAAACAGACAACAGAGGCTCTTCCAGAAATAATAAAAACTTTGAAGAACCAGGGATATAAGTTTGTAACCGTATCAGAACTCCTTAAAGAAGCTGAGAAAAATTATTAGTTACAGGAACAAAGAGCCATTTGAGATCTTAAAATGGCTCTTTGTTTTTTATAACACTGGTAATTCCCAGGCCGCTGCCTTCGACCTGTTTTCAGGTAAAACAGGTCGAGTTTTCTTTTATACATATTAAACAGCAGAACTCCTAATAATATGATTAGCATTAGATTAATAAGGATGAATGGTATGCTTACTAAAGATGGAGTTATAGCCCGTTATATATTAGGATTCTGCTTTTTCTTTATGTCCGGTTCAGAAATGATTACAGGTAATCTAGCCACAATAAGCGGCGTATTAGGCACTATTGAGATTACAACAGCAATGCTGAAATATTCACCACTATATGAACTAATAGATCTAATTAAAGAAAGCCAAATGTGTTATAACAAACCACATAAATAGAATTATGATACAGGGTTTTAATTTATCTTAACCCATTTAAAATCATCTAGAATATAGGTTTCAAACCTTGCCGGTGGCAGGAGTATATCCTGCCAGGTATCTTTTAAGACATAAATCAACCTATTATCATCAGTTTTCTCGATTAAATACTTCTCGGTAATGTAATTATCTCCTTTAACTTTTCCAGTATAAAACAGGCTATCTTTTTCACCGGTATAATCAACCGGAAAGAACAAGTATTTTATACTGTCAGCTTTGCCTGCAGTTGTTTGGTCTAGTTTATTAAACTTAGTTAATATCTCTTCTTTGGTCAGGGGGGTAGGCTCAAATTCATCTAAATTGCTCCTGCTGGAATTATAAAATACTAATAGAATAATAAATGCCATTACTGCAAAATACACTGCCCTGCGGTTCATATGGATATCCTCCAAATTTATTACACTTTTAAATAATTACGATCATCTATTTTCTTTATTATACCCACTCTTTCAAGTCTTTCCAGGTGTCTGCTTATCATCATTTTATTCCAGAAATTATCATGCTCTGACCTGTTATCAGGTTTAACCTTATCGACAAACTCCTGTCTGGCAATATCTTCAATACTATGAGGTTGGGCCAAATAGGAAATAATGTTTTCTTCTTTTTTCAGGGCTACTTCAAGGTATTCTTTTAGAAGTTTCCTGATATTATCTTTGTGGCTATAAAAAATCCGGCGGTGTGAAGTCACCAGTATACCTGGATCTATTTCCATAACTTTCTTTATTGATTTAATAAATTTGTCAAGATCACAACAGCCACCACCATACCAGGGACCCCGGGGTGATATATCTATATCTCCAGAAAAGAGAATATTTTCTTTTTCGAAATAAAAAACATAGTGGCCATGGGTATGCCCTGGAGTATGTACAGCTTTAATACTGGTTTTACCCAAATTAAAAACGGTTTCATCTTCAATAGACCCTGCAAGTTTTATTTTTTGAAAACCAGGTTCTGCTGGAACATCGTCAGTCATTTTTACCGTGCTGGTATAATGCTCTGTTTTTAGTTTGCCCATTAGTTTTTTCCAATCCAAAAAACCCGAGTTCTTTAAATAGACGTTGAGGTCAGAATAACTTGCAGCATCCTCACTACCAGCTAATATTCTGGCATTTTTAAAGATTTTAGCACAATGCACATGATCAAAATGATGATGACTTAACAGTAGTAAATTAATCTGGTCAACCGGTATATCATTGTAAGCTCTAATTCCTGCACCTGCATCTATAACAGTTTTCACTTTATCATCTACATAAATAGAATTACTATAAGGAAATACTGATTTCCTATCTGGTCTTATTACCTTTATTTCCTTGGTAAGCTCTATTATCACTTTCACCCCTCCAATTAACGACAAGTACAATACCCAACCTATTATTACTAATTATAACAAAACCCGGGCAAAGCCCGGGTTTTAAATTACCTAAAAAACTTCAATTTATTCAATTTTATCCAGCATCTCTAAAACCATTTCAAAAAAGTAGTTGATATCTTCTTTATCGTTAATTCCTGCTTTAAATCCGATTTCTGGAAATTTCCCGCCACTGTTAATTTTAACATTTACTGTATAAGGTGCCTGTTCCATTTCCTCTTCCAGATTTTCAAAATCTATTTCTTCATCCCATTCATCAACTGTAAAATCACTATCTTCAAGTAATTTAGCACACTGCTTAAGATTTACATCTCCATCATCATTATTTATAATCTGAGCCACAATCCATATAATATCGGCGCTGCTCATATCCAGTTCCCCACTAAGGTGTAAAATTTCATTGGCCACCGGTGTAATTTTTAATAGATCTGAAAGATTCACTGGTTCTCCTTTTCCCCACCTTTTTTTCATTAATGCCACCTCCGCGCCTTTTTTATAGTAAAGATACAAGTTCATCCACAGCACAATAACTAGTTGAAACCTATATTTAATTGTACTCTCCTTATATTGATTATATGTGAAACGTTGATGAAAAAACAACAATTAATAAACTTGAAAAAAATTTAAAATATTGTTAATTTATGCTATTTATAAAAATTTTTAATACTTTTACAAACTTGACCATATCATGAAAATCGGCTTTTTGCAAGAAAGATTCATTTAAAATATTTTATAATTTTTACAGCTATTTTTTTACAAGTAATAATATATCATATTTAATTAACTTAATAAATGCTCCGCCTATACCTAAACATGAATTTGTATAATAGATATTTTAATCATAGAATTCTTGCATTCGTAGAGGAGACTTTAGTATACTGGAAAACATTTGTTATAATTAATTGGGATAATAAATTTTCAACAGGAGGGATAAATATGCATCATAATATTGATTATGCATACGAATTAATGAAGGTATTAGACAAAATGGTTATTCCAGGCATTAATATTAAAACTGGAATGCATAATTTTAAATACTATGCCGGTATCAACCTCGAAGAGTTAAAAGATTTAGGCCTTATTAATGAAGATACTAGTTTCTTTCAATTCAATTATCACATTGCCGCATTTGAGGAATACTTTGGGGATGAAGGATACCGCTTAACAATCCATGCCCGTGGTGATGATTTAGAAACTAAAAATAACAGTTTATTTGATGAAGTTTATTTGCCTGAGGATTTTAACCTGTACAGGATAATAAATGATTTCAAAGAACAGCATCTCCAGGAGCTTTCCGAAGCATTATATGCAAGATTGAAGAATACTCCTTTTATTAACCTGCCCCAACCCCGGATTATTACTATACCTGAAAAGGATTGGCAAAAGATAGACCAATTAGCCGCTAATAATAATCTTACTCTTTCAGAATACTTGAGAAAAAAGGCTCTAGAGTAATATAGAGCAGCTCTTGCCGCAGCTATGATATATTCCAGTTACTAAGATGTTGGCCTACTTTATCTGACTGCTTAATGTTATTCTGGGAGTATTTTTTAAGGATGAATTCCGAATAATTAATGCATATTACAAATAATAATCGCAAACTATAAAGAATAATCTTTAAAATACAGTTTTTATCTTTTATGTTATTGATTGTATTAAGTAATAAAAAAATAAAAAAAATAAAAGATTTTGTCGATATTTTGGTATATAATTGTGCCAAATATTATTTTGGGGGCAGCTATGGTAAGTTTTAGATCCAAAAGTTTATTGAATAAGCTAAAAGAGGCACAATCTGAAATTTCGACTCTTAAGAAAGAAGTACAAATGAATAAAGCCTACTTTAATAGTCTTATTAAAGATCAATTCGATCTTATCTGCCGTTTCCTGCCAGATTTCACTATTACTTTTGTAAATGATATTTTTACGGATTATCTGGAAACTGCCAGGGTTAATGTTATAGCAAAATCAATTTTTGAATTTATACCTGAAGATTTTCATTCTGAAATAATTAGCAAACTAAACTCATTAAACCAGGATTATCCTGTAGTACACCAGGAAGTATTAATGGTTACTAAAAACAAGAACTGTTGGATTAAATGGACTATCCGCGCGATATTTAATGACAATGGGAAAAAGATTGAATACCAGGCAGTCGGACAGGATATAAGTGAATTAAAGCATTCTGTGAATTTAATAAAACTTAATCAAAAAAAATATTATTCCCTTTTTAATAATATAAATGAAGGATTCGTAGTAATGGAGATTATATACGATAAAGAGAACAATCCTTATGACTGTCAGCATTTGGAGTTTAATTCGGCATTTCAAAATTTAACCGGATATACTAGAGAAAAACTTCTCCAAAAATCCCTTAAGGAATTATTAGGAAAAGCCTATCCTTCTGAAGAATTAGACCACCGGATAAATATTTACGCAGATGTTGTCCGGACCGGAGAATCTACTCGCTTCCAGCGAAAAAATAGATTTGGGGATAAATATTATGAAGAATTTGCTTTTTACTTTGGAAAAGATCAATGCGCAGTAATAATCATAGATGCTACGGAAAAAAAATTAGCCGAGGAAAGAATGCGCCAGACTCAAGATGATCTAGAAAAAAAAGTAAAAGAACGTACTGCGCAGTTAAATAGTGCCAATGTTTTTTTGCAGCAGTTAATAGATGCTATTCCTATCCCTGTTTACTATAAAAACCCCCAGGGGGTTTACCTCTGGTTTAATAAGGCCTGGGAAGACTCTATTGGTTTACCCCGGGGAAAAATGCTTGGTTGTACCGTATATGACCTCTTTCCTAAGCATCTGGCTGACATACATTATAATATTGATAATGAGTTGATTAATACCAGGGGTTTAAAGGTATATGAAGGAACAATTATAACTGCCAACGGTTTCGAAAGAAATGTGGTCTTTAATAAAACTACTTTTCTAGATGCAAACGGTATCCCTGAAGGCCTTATAGGTGTTTATACAGATATTACCGATCATAAAAAAACGGAAAAGGCTTTAAGAGAATCAGAACAGCGGATCTCTGATATTATCAATTCCCTCCCTGATGCTGTGGTAGTTATTGATAAGGCTGGAAAGGTTATTTATTGGAATACTGCGGCTGAAGATATGACGGGGGTTAAAGCACAGGATATTTTAGGCAAAGATAATTTTGAGTATGGTTTAGCTATATATGGTATAAGGAGACCCATACTAGTAGACCTTTTGTTAAACGATAATAAAAAATATAGAGAATCCTATGACAATTTTGAACGCAAAGGGAGTATACTATTTGGGGAAAATTTCTGTCCCGGGATTAATGAATCAGGTGCTTATCTAAGGGGAGCAGCCAGCCCACTATATGATACCAGGGGCAATCTGGTTGGGGCTATAGAATCCTTCCGGGATATTACTGACCGTAAAAACTACGAAGACGCTCTTCAGGTAAGTGAGAAAATGTACCGGCAGATTGTGGAAACGGCTAATGAGGGTATTTGGATAATCGATGCCCAGAACATAACCACTTTTGTCAATAAAAAGATGGCTGAAATGTTAGGTTATACCGTTGAAGAAATGATAGGTAAATCCTTGTTTAACTTTATGGATGAAAGAACTATTCCTAAAGCCAAAACTAATATAAGTAAACGCTCTAAGGTAATAAATGATAAATACGATACTAAATACGTTCATAAAGATGGTCATTATATCTACACTATTAACTCAGGCCGGGTTATGTTTGATAAAAACGGCAATTACACCGGGACTCTAGGAATGGTTACTGACATTACTGAACGCAAGAAGATAGAAAAACAGATGGCCCGCCTGGATCGTTTAAATCTTATCGGGGAAATTGCTGCCGGTATTGCTCATGAAATTAGAAACCCTATGACTTCAGTAAGAGGTTTTTTGCAGATGCTCCAGTCTAAAGATGAGTACAGTAAAGACTGGGAGTTTTTTAATATAATGATTGAGGAACTTGATAGAGCTAATTATATTATTACAGAATTCTTATCCCTGGGAACCAATAAGATGGTAAAGCTGCGATCATCTAACCTGAATAAAATAATAAATGCCATGCTTCCCCTGATCAAAGCTGAGGCCATCAGCCAGGATAAAAATATTTCTTTACAATTCAGTGAGGTTCCAGATTTGCTCTTAGATGAAAGGGAGATTCGTCAACTCATTCTTAACCTGGTTAACAATGGGCTGGAAGCCATGTCTCCAGGCAAGAAATTGACTATATACACATTTCTGGAGAATAGTGGTGTAGTCTTAGCAATACATGATCAAGGTTGTGGAATTGATCCTAAAATATTAGATAAAATGGGGACATCCTTTCATACTACAAAAGAAAACGGTACCGGCTTAGGTATTCCCATGTGTTACAGTATTGCCGCTCGCCATAATGCAATCATTGAAATTGATACCAGTTCCTATGGCACAACTGTCTTTGTCCGCTTTAAAATCCCAGAAAAAATATAATGGTTGACGGTTAAATTATATTAGGCTATTTTAATAGGGATGATAATAGTTGGAGGTAAATGATGAATAATCCACTAATTCTGAAAATTTTTTGCTGGATTGGTCTAGCTTATGTACTTGCAGGGATTATATGGATAGTTAAAGACTATTATTCTTTTCAGCATATTCCCGTTTTCAGAAGTATATTAATTATAGTGATTGGCCTTTTTAGCCTTTTCACCTTAAGATGGTTGAAAAATAATTCTTAATGATTAAGTCC
Organism: uncultured Syntrophomonadaceae bacterium; assembly: GCA_964482585.1. Taxonomy (GTDB): domain Bacteria; phylum Bacillota; class Syntrophomonadia; order Syntrophomonadales; family Syntrophomonadaceae; genus CAYZYO01. Next base: position 13,987 of record CAYZYO010000039.1, read on the forward strand.
AACTATACCTATTATTTCAGGTGGAGAGTTTACAATAAAATCTGGTCTCGCCCTTTTAAGCAGTTCAATTGAATCAATCCCCCACGATACTGCAATACATTTTATGCTGTTTACTTTACAGGCATCAATGTCCCTGTTTTCATCTCCAATATAGACCAGCTCTTCTTTATTTACGCTATGTTTTTTTATAAAACTCCTTATTGCCTTATCTTTACCAAAAATACTGTTGATGCAATCAATACTATCAAAAAGATCAATACCATTCTTTTTTAGAAATTCACTAACATTTTCATGAGAATTTGATGATATTATATTTAGTCTATATCCTTTATGTTTTAGTTCATAGATTACTTCATTTATGCCATCAAATGTTTTTAAGGAATCAAGAGCTTGACGATAGTTCTTCATAAATTCAATACCGAATACCGGCAGTTTGAAAAGTGGAACATGCAGGGCTTTACATTTCTCTATAACTGATAAATTTCTTAAATATTCAAAATCCTCTTTATTTATCTTTAGAAATCCATACTTTTCAGCTAACTCATTATATAATTCTATGCCCAGATTTATCGAGTCTGCAATTGTTCCATCAAAATCAAAAATTATGTTTTTAATCATATTTTGCCTTCTTTTATTATTTTCTGAATTCAAGTTAATAGGATAATAACATATTTTCTAATGCATGAGAAAATATATTCTTTTCTTACAACACTATAATATATACTTAATTCTATCTAAAACGTAATAACTCGTTGGTTTAAATTGGCAACGCACTGGCGTTTTGGTGAATCTGTGTTCATCTGTGGTTAATTACCTCTTTGTTTTCACAAGGGGTTGTATCCTCCGGGCATGGGGGGTTAGTTTAGAGATGGACTAAGTTCCTTAACCCACAGGTTCATATCTTCAAAACGTCCATCAATATGACAGTTGTTAATAAACCGGCCACAGTAGTTGTAACTCATATGGTGAAGTACCACATTCATTCCAAAAGAACCAGCACGACCCAGGCTGAACAAAACATTCACATTGCTTGTTTCCATTTCCTCCTCTAAGGCTTTAAGTAAATGAGTTAGAAATCCTTTTCCTCTAAATTCCTTTAAAGTAGCACAATCAGTTATTTCAGCGTTTCCATTATTGATTTCTGCAGAAGCAGCACTGAGCAAGCGGTCTTTTAAGAAAATTCCTAAAAACCTCACTTGTAAACCCATAACCTTTTTAATATACTCTATTTCCGTAAGGGGACTGGGGTAAGTAGTAAAATTTTCTTTATAAATTTCAACCAGTTTTTCTGCTTCATCTTCCCTGACTGCCCTTAAAACATAATCTGAAGCTAATTCCCCGGGTAATTTTTGTTTAAGCTGCAGTACAGTATTCAAGAGCTGTTCTTCCTGTTTCAGGTATTTGCTTTCGCCCCTCAAAGGATCAGTAAAACAAGAATAACAAATAGCATCTTGATCCTGAAAATATCCTGGAAATCTACCTTCAACCACAAAACCATATTTTTCTAAACCTCGTTTATCACCTGCCCGTATATTAAACAGTATTTTCCCTAAATCATATTTTTGAGCTATATATTTTAAATTGCGACTGGCTTCTTCCCAATCATCTCCAGTATAATCTTTTACTACTAACCTTTTATTCAGCAAATCTGTATGGATCCGGGCATTAAAATTTTTCCCAGAATATTCTAAAGCAAATAATTGTGATGGTAATTCCCAGTATGTTTCTGCAAGCCTGTAAGGTTTTTGATAATTCCTTTCCAAAGTATTACCCCCCAAAACTTAGTTTAAATTTTTGAAATCCTGGCGTCGTTTAAAACGTCGGTTACCTTTAGGGACTAAGCTCAACCGGCTATCTGTCAAGAGTTTTTCCAAACCTATGGCATCTTTATCGCGCAGCCGGTAACAGGTTAGACAATCTTCACAATTACGGTCTTTTTCCAGGGGCTCAGTGTATGTACAAATTACACCTTCATAATTTCTCAAAATAACCTTCTGTTCCGACTGAGAGATCATATATTGAGGGCTGACCGGAATTTTACCTCCACCTCCAGGTGCATCAATTACATAAGTCGGTACTGCTAACCCTGATGTATGTCCTCGTAATAGTTCCATTATTTCGATTCCCCTGGCTACCGAGGTACGGAAATGCTCAATTCCTGGAGAAAGGTCACATTGGTAAAGATAGTAAGGCCTAACCCGCATTTTTAATAATTGATGAAACAGGTCTTTTATGACATATGGACAATCGTTTACTCCCTTCAGTAAAACTGTTTGGTTACCCAAAGGTATTCCGGCATCAGCAAGGCGAGCACACGCCTTTTGAGATTCTTCGGTTATTTCCCGGGGGTGATTAAAATGAGTATTTACCCATACCGGATGATATTTTTTAATAATAGAACAGATTTCATCCGTTATACGCTGGGGCATTACTACTGGAGTACGGGTACCTATACGGATAATTTCGACATGGTCAATTTTTTTCAGCTCAGATAAAAGGTATTCCAATATGTTGTCATTAATACACATACTATCTCCTCCAGAAAGCAAGACATCACGCACTATTGGATTACCCCGTATATAATTAAGGGCTGCTTCTAATTGTTTATGAGAACGGGCCCGGTCATTAATCCCAGCAAAACGTCGGCGAGTACAGTGTCTGCAGTACATAGAACACTGATCAGTTATTAAGAATAAGACACGATCAGGGTAGCGATGGGTAATTCCAGGTACTGGTGAATCTACATCTTCGTCAAGAGGATCCTCCATCTCATACTCAACATCCTGCAGTTCCAGCGAAACCGGAACCGCTTGTTTTCGAATAGGACAATCCGGATCATCCTGGCTCATCAAGGTAGCGTAATATGGAGTTATAGCCATACGCAGGGTCCCCAAGGTATCTATTATACCCCTTTTTTCCTCATCACTTAAATGTATTACCTTATCCAATTCATCTACTGAAGTAATACGATGGCTAATCTGCCATTGCCAATCATTCCAATCTTTATCGGTTATATCTTTCCATATTGGAATTTCCCGGTAGTCTCTGGTTAACATTGTCCTTCCTCCATATTTTAAACTACCCTTTTTCCCGGCTATATATTCAAAAAACGACCCTTTCCAGTTTTAAAATTAAATCACGATATTAGCATATTTAATCTTGCCTGATAAATAAATAACCGGTATATTTGAAAAAATTGTTTTGTTTTTTATACTAAATAATAGTATTATTAAAAAACATTTTTTAATACCCTGGATTAGATTCTTAACTGTTTTTTGTTATTATAAACGAATATTGTATAATATCACTGGGTTTGAATTTTTTAATAATTATTAAGGCATAAATATTAACGAGGTGAATAATATCGTTAAAAAAATAGCAATCTCAATTCTTATAGGTGCCTGTTTTATACTATTATTTGCAGTTAATCTAGAACGTCAGACTGATATTATTTATACACATGTTTTTTATGTGCCTATTTTTCTTGCCGTTTTTTGGTTTGGAAAACATGGTGTATATTTGGCTTTGATTTTAAGTCTATTACATTTACTGGTAAATTATTATCTATTCGCTGTATTCCTGCCCAGTGCTATATTTCGATCAGTTTTTTTTATCCTTTTTGCACTTATAGCTCATTTTTTCATTTCCAGAATAACTAAAAAAGAATTAGATTCCAAGGAATTAGAACCTATTTCCCAGCGGGATCTTATCGGTAATATGGCTGTAACTATAGGATCTGAAGTAAGAAATTCTATGGCTTCAACTAAAGCCTTTCTGCAGTTATTCCATGATGATACCACGAATACCAGCCAGAAAGAATATTTCGATATTGTTATTGACGAAATTGATAAAACCAGTGAAACATTAAATGATTATATTCTTTTAGACAGCAATGTCAGGTTAAACCTGGAACCGGTTAACCTGTCCACTTTAGTTAATGAATTAGAACCAATTATATCTGAATTAACCCAACCCTCCGGGATTGTTCTGGAAAAGAAACTGGCTAATATACCAGACCTGCTCCTGGATAAAAAACAAGTAGGTAAACTAATAATCCATCTGGTACGTAATGCTGTAGATGCTATGCCATCTGGTGGTAAACTTACAATTAATACCGGTGTAGATACTGATACTAATAGGGTTGTGATTTCGGTACATGATGAAGGCCCTGGAGTGGCACCTGATATATCGAAGAAAATCGGTACACCTTTTATTACCAGCAAGGAGTCTCATACTGGCCTGGGACTGGCTATTTGTTATAGTATTTTATCAAGGCACAATGCTAGTATGGAATTTAGCTCTGGAGAATCAGGAGCCACATTTTATTGTTTTTTCCCTATAACTTAATTCGGGGTTGTATTTTAGAACTTGAAAAAGATCTAATTTGGAGCTGCTTTCTTTTTTTACCTTTAAACTCTATAATAATACTAACATTGAGATGGAGTGATGATATGAGCAAGAAAAAAAAGGCTTTACGTGGAGCTTATTATATAATGGCTACTTTGTTATTTACTGGTTTTGTTATACAGTTGTATGGTCTCGTTAAGCATTTTCAACAGACGCCAAATAACTGGATAGGGACTATTATGTTCTTAATGACGGCACTTGTATGTGCCTTTGCTGGAGTACTTTATTTTTTTAAAGCCAAAAATTATAAAACTGATTGAGGATTCTACATACTTTATTATTAACCGGCGAATGAATTCGCTTTTCGCAGTGGAATCAAGTATGCCAAATCCTAGATTAAATAGATTAAAATATTATTATAACTTGGAGATTATTAATCATGAACAAAAGACAAAAAGCTTTACGCAGCACTTATTATATAATGGCTACTGTACTTACCATTATTTCTATATTACAGTTCTATGTAATCTTTACTCATTTCAAAAATATGCCAAATAGTTTTATAATTATTATTTTATTTCTAATTACAGCAATAATGTTTGCTATAGCTGCAGTTATCTATTTTATGAAAGCACATAATTTAAAATCCAATACTAATTAATAGCTATTATCCTCATCTTGATATGTAGTTTTCTTAAAATGAATACAAGATTCTACTACAAAAACTCTTATTATTGCGTATAGGAGACGTCAATCTCTCTAGTTAATTGCATCTACTTTAGATTTTAAGCTTTTTTATTTTACTTATTGACTTAGCATAATAATGAAAATATAATCCCATCTTTGACAGTTGAGAGAAGAAAACCGCTTGGATAACACCGATAA
>CAYZYO010000040.1:0-18722 GCA_964482585.1 uncultured Syntrophomonadaceae bacterium
AAAACGGAAGATCCTTTAAAGGTTTCATGCCCTGACCCATAGTCGTTAATCCAAAGAATAAAACTCCAAAGCCAAGAATAGCTTTCCCAATAAGCTGGGTTTTTTCATTCTTGGAAAATAAAAAAACAAACACCCCCACGGCTATAATAGGGAGTGCGTAGTTAGCAATATTAAAGCCAATAAGATATGCAGTTATAGTAGTACCTATATTGGCACCCATTATTACTCCAATAGCCTGTTTTAAAGTTAGAAGCTGGGCATTTACCAATCCTACAGTTATAACCGTAGTAGCACTACTGCTTTGAATTAAAGCAGTAGTCAGAGCTCCTGTTAAAACTCCTCTAACCGGATTTTTGGTACCTTCTTCAAGGATTTTTCGCATCTTTTCACCGGCAACTGATTGCAGAGCACCAGACATGAAGTTTAAACCAAACAAAAACAACCCGAGCCCACCAAAAAACGAAAATATAATATCTTTTAGAGAAATCTCCAAATTTAAAATACCTCCCAGTAGTTTTGTCCTTGGCGATTCTATATCCCAGTAAGAATTTATCTATTATCTATTATCAACTGAGAGTTTTACATAAACAAAAATTTACCATATCACTTTGACTCACAATACTATTTTAATTTATTTTAGTATTATTTGCGATTTAATTAATTAAACATTAATTAAATTTTAATAAATTTTTTACACTTGCTAAAACATCCGGCTATTGCTATAAAATAAAACCCTTAGTCTTAACAATGCAGTCTAAAATTGTAATAAATTGTCTAATATTGGAGTATTGATAATGGTCAGCTGTGATTGAACAATATCTGACAGGCAATCTAACTACTGCCTTATACCTGAGGAATTGAAAAATAAAAGGTGCTTCCCTTTTCTACCCCACTTTCAACCCACATCTCCCCACCGTGTGCGGTAATGTAACTTCTGGCAATCGCCAGGCCTAAGCCGGTACCACCTGATTCACGATCACGGCTTTCATCAACCCGGTAAAAACGCTCAAATATACGTTTAAGATCATCTTCAGCTATTCCCGGGCCATTATCCTGTACTGCAAATATAACCTTCTGGTTATCGGATGATATTTTTAGGCGGATTTTACCATTTTCATCCAGGTGGCGTATAGCATTAGTCAATAAGTTAATTAATACCTGGGTTATTCTATTAACATCCACTTTAATGTGTCCCATTCCCTTTTCCCATTCTATAGTAAAATCAATCTTATTTTCTTCCATTGCCAGCCGAAGGGGTATTAAGCGATCGGTGATTTCTTTTATCCCTATCGTTTCCAGACTTAGTTTGAGAGCTCCACTTTCAGCCAGACCAACGGTTTCCAAATCCTTTACCAGCCTGGTTAAACGAATTACCTCATCAACTAAACTGCTGCTAATTTCTTCAGTTAATTTAATATTTCCGCTTTGAACTGACTCTAACTGCCCCCGCAGAATACTTAAAGGAGTCCGCAGCTCATGGGCAATATTGGCTACCAGGGAATTGCGGCTCTGTTCATGCTCATACAGCTGTTCAGCCATAAGATTAAAGCTGTTGGCAAGCAGTACAAACTCTTTATCTCCACGGGGCTGGAGCCTAACCTCTAAGTTACCCTTAGCTACTTCATGGATACCTGATGAAAGAGCAGATATAGGTTTGGTAATACGACGAGCTAAAAAGATCCCAAGTAATAGCGCAACAGCTGCAACAATAAGTATGCTATTGGAAATCTGTTTACTGATATTCTGAATAAAAGTATTTTCCAGGCTTGATATCCCCTTTTTCAACGGGTTAAAAATATAAAAAGTAGCTATTTGGTCATCATCTAGTATTACAGGAAATGAAAACATATCATTTTGTACACTGCCAATTTTCTCATTCAATAAAACACCGGCTGAGTCGGCTACTACCATACTTTTATCATCGGTAACAATTATCCGGCGTGCCACAACTTGATGAAACCCGGGGCCGCCTTTCTGGCCGGTAATATAAGCCGGTTTATTGAGGATAAAATTAAGGCCTTCTAAACTGCCGTTTAAAAGATAATAGCTTTCAATAATTATTGAATATCTTTCGGCAATCTGCAGGCCTTCTCTATCAATATAGCTGCCAAACTGTTTTTTGCTTATATAAAGAGTCAAAAAACCGGAAAAAGCAGCTGATACAACTGCTACCAATATTATTACCAGAGTTATCTTCGTAGTTATCCCTGATTTATAAATCCGGGTTATTTTCTTTAACAATTTTATATCCCACTCCATAGACTGTTTTGATTATGATATTTTGATCAGGTATTTCCTCAATCTTACGGCGCAGATTATTTATATGGGTATCAACTGTTCTTTCATACCCTTCATAAATATCACCATATATCCTTTCTAAAATCTGCAGGCGGGAAAAAACCTGTCCCGGGTTTTCCGACAGCATTAATAAGATTTTGTATTCGGTGGTGGTAAGAGACAGTAAATAATCATTGATATAGGCCTCAAAACGATTGATATCTATTTTGAGATTACCTATAACCACAATATGTCTATTAATGCTACGCTGGCTCCGCCTTAAAACGGCCTTAACCCGTGCTGTTAATTCCCGCGGTGAAAACGGCTTGGTAATATAATCGTCCGCTCCCATTTCCAACCCCAGCAGTTTATCTATCTGTTCTGCTTTGGCAGTTAACATGATTACCGGTGTCTCATCGGTACTCCTTATTTTTTTTAATACTTCCAGGCCAGATATAACCGGAAGCATGATATCCAGAACCACCAGATCAGGTTTTTTTTGGGTCCATAATTTCAGGGCTTCTTCCCCATCTGAGGCCAAAATAACCTCAAAGCCTTCTGCTTTAAAATGTTTATTAAGCATATTACTTAAATGCTTTTCATCCTCAACTACTAAAAGTAATTCTCCCATTTGTCCCTCCTAAAATCGCTTTTAGTAAATATACAAAACATGTTCTCTAAGCTTCAGCGAAGAATTTTTAGCTCCCTTGATTTTGCCTTAAAATCAAACCGGAGACTGAAGTCTCCCTACAGAGAAAAGAATTCTAATGATATTAAATGCAAAATCCTCTTATTATTTAGTATAACCTGAAATACTAAGAAACCAAACCAGGTTTAAATAATACTAACCTATTAGGCCAGAAGTACTTTAGACTTGAATTACTCGCTACTAAAAGCTGGTAAAAAAATCCTGGTTAACTGCTCAATTATCTCTTCAAAAGAAAGTTCATTTTTCACCAGAAATTCAGGATTTACTACTGTTTGAACCGCAGCTATGAAAACAGCTGCTAAGACAGTCGGATCTATCCCCTTTTTATAACAATATTTATCTGCCCTTTTAACCACCAGTTCTATTCTTTCCATCCTGAAAGCATTAACCTTTTGCCAGAGATCAGGATAATACCAGTTTAAATCCTCCAAAACCCGGCGATTAATTAAAAATTGTCCCCTGGTCATTAAATAACTAATAATTTTATACAGTACTTCTCTAATGTCCTTTTCGCTTTCTAAGATTCGGTCACTTTCAGCACCTACATCTTTAATAAACAAATTTACAGCTGCTTCCAGGATCTCGTCTTTGGAACTAAATCTCTTGTAAAGGGTTCTCTTACTGATTCCTGCACATCTTGCTAGTTCATCTACTGTAATCCTATGAAATCCCCTGGTTTTTGCAATTTCCTGGCAGGATTTTATTATACGCTGTCTTATTTCCAAAATATCACCACCTGGTTTAATCCAATTTCTTCTTAAATCTGGCACTGCTTATTCCCAGCATCACCAGGGAGAAAACGAGCAGGGCTGTTACCTGCCCTACAAGGTAAGAAAAACCTACCCCTTTGAGAACTATTCCCCTGATAATATCCAGGTAATAGGTTAAAGGAATAATATAACTAAAATAATAAATGATATCAGGCATAGCCTGACGCGGAAACAAAAATCCAGACAGCAGTATACTGGGTAAAAATACAAAAAATGCTAATTGTATAGCCTGCATCTGGTTTCGGGCTACATTGGAGATCATTAGTCCTAACCCTAAAGAAGCGGTGATAAAGAATAGAGTCAACAGGTAGAGTTCCAGTATACTCCCCCGTATGGGAACATTGAAGACCAGACACCCCACCAGCAAAGCCACTGTAATCTGAAGATAGCCCAGTATAATATAGGGTATTATTTTACCCAGCATCAGTTCAAAAGGCTTTAAAGGAGTAACAATCAACTGCTCCAGGGTTCCCTGTTCCCGTTCCCTGACGATAGCCATGGAGGTAATTATAACCATGGTCATAGTCAGTAAAATTCCCAGAATAGCCGGCACCATATAATAGGCGGTAATGCCATCAGGATTATACCATGGACGTATTCTGACATCATATGGAAGCGCATTTGTCGACAGGTTTTTGACCAGTATTTCCTGGGACTTTATTAATCCTATTGAATTGGCTATAGCTACAGCCTGATTGGCAACCATATTGTCACTGGCATCTACAATCACCTGTATTGGTACTGATTCCTGTCTCTGCAATTTACGAGTAAAATCGGGAGGAAGTATTATTCCTGCCTGGGCTTGTCCACTATCTATTTTTCTGGTTACCTCATAATAACTGTCGGCTACATAAGCAATATCAAAATACCCGGAGGCAGAAAAAGCATCTAGAATATCACGGCTTTCGCTGGATAAAGACTGATCAAAGACAACTGTTGGGATGTGCTTTACTTCTGTCTGAATAGCATATCCGAAAAGGAGCAGCTGTATTATTGGAATGCCAAAAATCAAGGCCAGGGTTAACCTATCTCGCATCATCTGGATATATTCCTTCTTAATTACGGCGAGTATTCTCCCCATCTAACCTTCCTCCTCTTTTTCCTGCCAGGGTAAGAAAAACATCTTCTAAGGTAGGCTCTATTAATTCAGGAACGGTTCCGGTATATTCATACAGTGTGGCCTGATCGTCCTGATAGCCTAAGTTTACATGCAGTGCCCGCCCGTACAGGTTGGCATTAAGTATTCCAGGCAAATCGTTTATCTTCTCCAAAACCGCTACCGGGTTATCAACTTCAATTCTGTATATATACCCTTTTATTACATCTTTTTTTAGTTTATCCGGATTATCCAGAGCCAGGAGCCGGCCTTCATTAAAAAAGGCAATCTTCCCACAGCGTTCAGCTTCATCCATAAAATGGGTACTTACAATTATCGTTTTACCATTAGCTGCTTGTTCCTGGATAAGGTTAAAAAAAGAACGCCTGGCTGTAGGGCTTACTCCGCTGGTTGGCTCATCCAGGAAGATGACTGCCGGGTTGGAAATTACTGCACAGGCAAGGGCCAAACGCTGTTTAAAGCCCTGACTTAAAACCTTAACCAACTGATTCTGGTTTTGCTCAAGCCCTGCCAGATGTAGCATCTCTTCTATTCTTTTTTTCCTGGTTTTCTTATCAATACGATATATACCGGCATAAAAGTTTAAATTCTCAATCACTGTCAAATCTACATAAAGACTAAACTTTTGGGACATATACCCCAGGTTTTGTTTTATGGATTCGGTTTCCTTTAGCAAATCATATCCCAATACCGAACCAAAACCGCTGCTGGGTTGAAGGATACCGCAGAGCATCCGTATAACCGTTGTCTTTCCTGCCCCATTAGGACCTAAAAAGGCACATACTTCACCTGGTTTAATATCCAGGTTTACTTTATCTACGGCGGTAAAATTACCGAAATTTTTGGTTAAATCTGTAATTGATATCGCAAATTCCATAAACCAGTACCTCTCCGGCAAATATCATTAACCAGTGCCTGTAGTTTTGAACCTCGGTTCAGCCAGAAAAACAAAAACATCTTCCATTCCCGGAGATACCATACTAACCTGGGCTCCCCGGATTTCCTGACCTACCAGGTAATCTTCTATATCCAAACGGGTCTTTTCAGCATCATCTACTAAAAGATGGTAACGGTAAAAATAGTACGATGAATCAAGCACCTGTGGGTGATTATCAAAAAAGTACGGGTCACTTATATTCACTTTCACTTCCAGTACCCGGTTAATAAATAAATCTTTAAGCCCGGCCGGTGAATCACGTGCTATTAGTTCACCGGAATTGATCAATCCTACCCGGTGGCACAATTCAGCTTCATCCATATAGGGAGTAGATATTAAAATGGTTATACCGGTTTCATTTAACCGGTATAATATCTGCCAGAATTCTTTGCGGGATTCGGGATCAACCCCATAAGTAGGTTCATCTAAAACCAGTAGTTGAGGCCGGGTTATCAATGCACAGGTAAGTGCCAGCTTCTGCTTCATACCCCCGGAAAGGTTATTGGCCAGCCTGGCAGTAAACGGATGCAATCCGGTAACTTTAAGCATCTCCCCAGCTCTTCTCCAGGTAGTCTCTTTATCAAGACTGTAAAGCGAAGCAAAAAAATTGATGTTCTCAGAAACCGTAAGATCTCCATAAAGGCTGAACCTCTGAGGCATGTAACCTATCTTTTCCCTGGAAAATTTTTCTGCGGTCATATCCATTATCTCTATACTCCCTGAATCAGGCTTCATCAGGCCGCAAACCATCCGCATAAAAGTGGTTTTGCCGGCACTATCCGGACCCACTAATCCAAAAATTTCCCCTTCATCTATTTGAATACTTAAATTATTAACTGCAATATTGGTACCAAAACACTTGGTTATTCCTTTACTTTTTAACATCGATATCACTTCCATCGACGAATGTTACATCAGCCGGCATCCCCGGTTTTAAAATTCCATTTTTATTATCGATGGATATTTTTACTCCATAGACAATATTGGTCCTTTCTTTTTTGGTCTGTACGGTTTTAGGAGTAAACTCGCCTTGAGAAGCAATAAAGCTAACCTCACCTGAAAAAACCTCTTCACTTCCGCTGACGGTGATGTTAACTGTTTGACCAAGCTTAACCCAGGGCAGGTCATCTGTCGGGATATATACCTTTATCCACATATCGGATAGGTCAGTTACCGTACCTAAAGATGCCCCGGTTACAACATACTCACCCGGTTCGTAGTTTTTGCTGGTTAGTACTCCACTTATTGGTGAATGTATTTTCAAGTCCTCTATAAGTGAGTCGGTGGCTTTTAGTATGGCTTTACTCTTTTGGAGCTCAGCTGTTGCCGCATTAATAACCTCAGCCCGGCTGCCTGATTGAAGAAGATTAAGGCGGGCCTCTGCTGCTGCCAGCTGGTTTTCTGCGGTTTCCTTTTGTAAGCGGTAACCCTCGATTTCTTTTTCGGAAATAGCCTGGGAAGCAAAGAGTGCTTCCGCCCGGTTAAGATCTGATTCTGTTTTTTCAAGATTTATTCTGGCGGTATTTACATTTGCCAAAGTCTCTTCTATCTCCTCTGAACGGGCACCTGCCTGCAAATCGTTTAGTCTGGCTTCAGCTGCTGTAACAGTGTGGGCATCACGTTCTCTTTGGGCATTTAAATCACTGCGAGATAATTGTACTATCAACTGATCTTGGTTAACTAGATCTCCTTCCGCAGCCAAAAACTCCTTTATGGTTCCATTAATCCGAGCATTCAAGGTTACACTGCTTGCCTCTATAGTTCCACTGGCCTGCAGGGCTGAATCACCTTTAAGATAGTAATGGTTGTACAGCCAATAACCAGAAACGACAATCAATAATACCATTAAGAAAGAGATAATTACCTTAGCCCTCATTCCCATCCCCCCGCTAACCCAAGTATACTATAATGGTTTAATCAGTATACTTTTATAATAGCACTTAGTTTCTAATTTGTCTCTGCAAAATCTATATATTTTATAAAAGTGGGTATTTTTCGAAGAAAAATTATGTGATAAGTGGATGACTTTAGTATAGGCTAAAGGGCTTAATATCTACCTTTTCCACCTGTGCAATGCAGTATAGGCTGTTTTAACAATTTCATGAGGTATTCCCTCGTATAAACCTCCTGATGAACCAAAAATATAGCCGGGATAGCTGCTCCAGCCAGTTAAAAGTTCATTTACTTCCTTTTTAACCTGCTGAAAACTCTTCATTCCGACCGTATCTTCAAATTCGTAGTTTCCCCAAAATACCCAGTCTTTCAACACATCATGGGGTAGAGTATCTATCCTTATACCTGCTGAAGGCTGCAGGCTTTGTACTCCCCAGAATCCAGTTGCCTTGAGGGATAAAATAATATCAAGGATATTGCCATCAGAATGGAAAATAAATGGAACCTCATTACAGCCCAGTCTTTGCAAAAATCGAGTTAAAAGCGGAAAGTAATAATTATTTAAAAATTCTGGTGATACTAACATTCCTTTTTTTCCGGCCAGATCGTCTGCTATTATTATTCCTTCACATCCAGCATCCAAAGCCTGAAAAACCAACTCATATCCCTGGTTAACCAGGCCTTTCATGATCACCCCGGCTTCGGCTGGTTTGTTTACTATCAAATATGCCATATCCGGCCAGCCCAATTTATTTGCCATTAAAGTAAATGGCCCTTGAGTGAGACCGAAACTAAAATAGCCCTGCTGGTACCAGTAATACCACCTGTTTTCTGATTTACCGGCATCTATTTTTAATGTTACCAGATCAGTGTTTAAGTAAGCCAGTACAGATTCCAGGCTGTCTTCATTAAACTGGTTAATAAACCCATCCGTGAGTAAAACTTCTCCTGCAGGGGGCCTTGCAATTCTTTGTCTATTGAGAGCCGCCCAGACTTTTTGATAACCCTTCATTCTGTTACCTCTTTTATGTTTTATCCACCCAGCTGCAAATTCTCCAGATAGATAGTCCTAGGGCTTTATTCCTATTATATATAAATTTCTATTAGGAAATTAGTAGTATTTTTGATATAATATAATCAAACAAATATGTTTCCATTTTTTTAGGAGGTTTTGTCTATGCCTTACCTGAGACGCACTTTCAGTTTATTAAAAATTTTTAGTATATATATGGACTCTGATAATAGATTCTATTATCAGCTTTTTTTTTCACCTAAACCCCGGCGGTTATTTTCCAATTTCAGGCAACATAAATAGGGGTAAGTTATATATAAATGTTAATAACGGGTTTTTATTTTCACCCCTGTTCTAACTTGGTTTCCTCCAGGTTAGTATTAAATACTTTCATAGATGGAGCTATCTCGATATTATCATTTAATATACACCCACTGGCTATTACTGCTCCCATGTTAATAATTGTTGAATTCCCCGCATGGCAGTTGTTCCCCAGTATACACCTATCTAAAACAGCCTTTGGGCTGACAACAGTATTATTCCAAATTACACAATCACGAATAATTGCATTCGAGTCTATCCTGCAGCCTGACCCGATTACTACATGGCCTTTCACTTCGGCTTTTTCCTCAATAACCGTATTTTTTCCCAATAGTATATTAGCACCGGGTAATCGTTTAGTTCTTCCATATTTTTTTACCTTAACTTTCTCCTGCAAAATATCAATATTAGCCTGGCGGTAGGTGTCAATATTACCAATATCACACCAGTAATCACTAATTGGCACTCCATAAAACGGAGCTCCTATTTTAACCAGGTGCGGAAAAACCTGTTTGCCAAAATCATAAAACTGCCTAACCGGTATATATTTAAATATTTCCGGTTCGAAAATATAAATACCGGTATTTGCCCTTTTGCTCAAGGCTTCTTGAGGTCGCGGCTTTTCCTGGAACTTCTGTATTTTACCATAATCATCAGTAATCACTATCCCGAAGTGTTCTACATCATCTACTTCTTTAAGGGCTATAGTAGCTAAAGCACCGTTTTTTCGATGAGTAGCAACTAATTGGGTAAGGTCTATATCGGTTAAAGCATCACCACTAATAACGACAAATGTTTCATCTAAAAACCATTCACAGTTTTTTACCCCCCCGGCAGTTCCCATTAGTTCCTCCTCTAAAGAATACTGCAGGTTTACTCCGAACTCACTTCCATCACCAAAATAATCACTTATCATCCGGGAATGGTAGTGCAGATTAGATATTAAATCGTTTATTTCATGTCTTTTTAACAACTCTATGATAATATCCATTAAAGGTTTATTAGCAACTGGTATCATTGGTTTTGGTATATTCATTGTCAAAGGCATAAGTCTTGAGCCTACTCCTGCTGCCATTATCATCGCTTTCATAATATAATACCTCCCATAATGAAAACTCTTTTTGTTAATATACCACAAAACAGTAATTTAAAAAGTTCTACTAGCTCTTTTTGTGGTGCCATTTGAGCCGTTTTGCATAATTCAAAAATGATGTTACCGAAAAATCCTGTTTACTATAAAAATCGGATATATGAAGATAACACCCCCCCGTAGAGGCGGCTTCAGCCGCCGCCATGATTCGATTAGGTAAACATGGCACCACCGCGACTGAAGTCGCGGCTACGGATAAATGGGAAAAAACGGATGGGGTGGAATATAGATAGGAAGAGGGGAAATACGGATAGAGGGAGAGAAACGGATTAAGATTTTAAAACAACAAACACCCCTGATTGTATAAACCAGGGGTGTAAGAAATGAAGACTCTTTATAAGTCAAGGTACTGTTTCATTAGCATGTAATTGATACTGTCTACTATAGCCTGCCAGGAGGCTTCAATAATATTTTCAGAAACCCCCACTGTGCTCCATTTTGCCGTTTTATCAGCAGATTCAATCAGTACTCTAACCCTGGCTGCTGTCCCTTTATTGCCATTAAGAACTCTGACTTTATAATCACTAAGATACATTTCATTTATACTAGGATAAATCTCAAGTAAAGCCTTGCGCAGAGAATTATCAAGAGCATTAACTGGTCCGTCTCCTTCAGCAGCTGTGTGGAAAGTCTTATCCCCGACAGTTACTTTTATCACTGCTTCCGCAGTTATTTCTCCATCTTCATTTTTTTCCAGGATTATTTTCAAATTTTTCAATTGAAAGAATTCTTCATACTGTCCAAAGGCTTTTCTTAAAAACAGCTCCAGGGAAGCATCGGCTCCCTCAAACTGTAAACCCTGGTTTTCTAATTCTTTTATTTGTTTTATAACTTTACGGGTTTCCGCATCGTAACTATTAACATCGATATTTAATTCCCGGGCTTTGTAAAGAAGATTAGATAGCCCTGAAAGCTCAGATACCAGAACCCGGCGATGATTGCCTACTTCTTCAGGGTCTATATGCTCGTAGGTTAAAGAATCTTTCAATAATGCACTTACATGGATTCCACCTTTATGAGCAAATGCCCCATGGCCTACAAAAGGCTGGTTGTTATAATGAGGCATATTAGCTATCTCACTTACATAACGGGAAGCCTGGCTTAAATGTTTAAGTTTTCCTTCCGGCAGCACCTTTTTCCCCATTTTAATCTCCAGGTTGGATATTACCGAGCAAAGATCAACATTTCCACAGCGTTCACCATAACCATTTATAGTCCCCTGTACCTGTGTACACCCCATTCTCACAGCTACTAAAGAGTTGCTTACAGCACATCCGGAATCATTGTGAGCATGGATTCCCATAGGAGTATTTATAAAACCTTTAACATTTTCGATTACACTTTCAATTTCCCATGAAAGCATCCCCCCATTAGTATCACAGAGTATCAACCAGTCAGCACCGGCATCAGCAGCTGTTTGCAGCACTTTCAAGGCATAACCGGTATTATTTTTATATCCATCAAAAAAGTGCTCGGCATCAAATATTACTTCTAATCCTCTGCCTTTCAGAAAAGACACCGTATCTTCAATCATACTAAGATTTTCCTCTAAAGAAGTTTCTAAAGCCCGCAGGACATGAAAATCCCAGGTTTTACCAAATATTGCGACCGTATTAACCCCTGATTCTAAAAGGGCTTTTATATTGCTGTCTTTTTTGGCAGGTATTCCCGGCTTTCTGGTTGAACTGAAGGCTGTTATCCGTGAATTCTGTAAATCCAGTTCCTTAACCTGCCGGAAAAACTCTAAATCTTTGGGATTGCTCCCGGGCCAACCACCTTCAATATAAGACACACCTAAAAAATCAAGCCTTTGGGCAATCTTGAGTTTGTCATCTACAGAAAAGGACAGCCCTTCTCCCTGAGCACCGTCACGGAGAGTAGTATCATATACTAAAACATCTAGTGTTTTATTCCCAATTTATTGTCCTCCTTATTCATCAATTACTTAATTCTATAATTCTATTTTAGAATAATAACTTCTTATTTTAAACTTCTTATTTTTTCTGTCACCATATCTCCCATTTGAACAGTATTAAGCGGTTTGCTTCCTTCCCCAGCTAAATCCGGGGTCCGGTAACCTTCTTTTAAAACGCTGTTAACCGCCTTTTCAATTAAACCCGCTTCTTCTTCCAGGTTAAATGAATACCTGAGCATCATAGCCGCAGATAAAATAGTTGCCAGGGGATTAGCTTTATTTTGGCCGGCTATATCGGGAGCACTTCCATGTGACGGCTCATAAAGCCCAACCTTTCCACCGATAGAGGCACTAGGCAGCATCCCTATAGAACCAGTTAACATTGCAGCCTCATCGGTTAGTATGTCACCAAACATGTTTTCAGTTACAATTACATCAAACTGTCCAGGGTATCTGATTAACTGCATAGCACAATTATCTATATACATATGATTCGTCTCAATCTCAGGATAATCATTTGCCAGGTCATTTACACACTCTCGCCACAGTCTTGATGTCTCAAGAACATTAGCTTTATCTACTGAGCATAGTTTATGTTTTCGTCTCCGGGCTGTTTCGTAGGCAAAACGAACGATTCTCTCTATTTCATAGGTTGAATAGGTTAATACATCGGTTGCTTTTTCTCCTCCATCAGCAGTTTTCTCCCGGCTCTTTTCTCCAAAATATAATCCTCCGGTAAGTTCTCTAATGACCATAATATCAACCCCTTTAATTACATCTTCTTTAAGGGTTGACGCATATAATAACCCGGGAAAAAGTATACAGGGGCGTAGATTGGCAAATAACTCCAATTGCTTTCTTAAAGGAAGCAGTGCACCTACTTCCGGTCGTAAAGGAACAGGTAGATTATCCCATTTAGGTCCCCCTATAGCCCCTAATAATACGGCATCAGATTCCTTGCACAGGCTTATCGTCTCATCAGGGAGAGGGTGTCCTACTGCATCATAAGCAGCTCCACCAATCAATGCTTCCGAAAACTCAAACTGGTGCCCATATACCTCAGCAATGGCTCCCATGGCTTTAATAGCTTCAGGTACTATCTCTACTCCTATACCATCTCCAGGAAGTACCGCTATTTTATACATTAACTCCATCCTTTCTATAAATTACACTTTATCCTTAACATAATTAATTAGACCACCCTTTCCCATAATTTCCTGCATGAACTCTGGAAAGGGAATAGCCTGGAAAATCTCTTTAGTACTTAAATTTCTGATTTTTCCTGTTTCCAGTTCAACTTCTATTTCGTCACCTTCACTTATAGCATCAACTGCCTCTGGAGATTCAAGTATAGGCAGTCCAGTATTAATACAGTTCCGGTAGAATATACGGGCAAACGACCTGGCTATTACACATGATACCCCGGCACCCTTAATAGCTATAGGTGCATGTTCCCTGGAACTCCCGCAGCCAAAATTCTTATCGGCAACAATAATATCACCCTGTTTAACTTTATCAGGAAATTCGTCATCTGCATCCTCCATACAATGTTTAGCTAATTCCAGAGGATCGAAAGTATTTAAATAACGTGCCGGGATAATAGCGTCAGTATCTATGTCAGCACCAAACTTGTGTACCTTGCCACATAATCTCATAATGAACTCTCCTCATATTGTTTTTTGCAACCAGAAAATAGTTTTTACACTATGATCTCGGGCTATTTATCATTATCAATCTCCCATGGAGGAGTTATTCTGCCTTTTATGGCACTGGCTGCAGCTACTGCTGGGCTAGCCAGATAGACTTCACTTTCGGGATGTCCCATTCTGCCCACAAAGTTCCGGTTGGTAGTAGCCAGGGCTCGCTCCCCTTGAGCAAGAATACCCATATGCCCACCCAAGCAGGGGCCACAGGTTGGAGTACTAACTACCGCTCCGGCATTAATGAATATTTCAATATAGCCTTTCTGCAGGGCTTCCAGGTATATCTGTTGAGTTCCCGGGAAAACGATCACCCTCATTTCAGGATGAACTTTATGCCCCTTCATTAATGAAGCAGCAGCAGCTAAATCTTCAATTCTCCCATTGGTACATGATCCAATAACCACCTGATCCAAAACGATATCAACCGCCTCACTCACCGGGTAGGTGTTTTCCGGCAGGTGGGGAAAAGCTACTACCGGCTCCATTTTCGAAACATCATATTCCTTTACATCATAATATTTTGCATCTGCATCAGATTGGTATATTTGATAGGGCCTCCGGGCTCTTTTTTTCACATATTCCAGGGTAATATCGTCCGTTTCAATGATTCCATTCTTACCCCCGGCTTCAATAGCCATGTTGGCCATAGTAAACCGGTTATCTATAGACAATCCCTTAATAACCTCCCCGGTAAATTCCATAGACATATACCTTGCTCCATCAACACCTATATCACCAATAGTATGAAGTATCAAATCTTTACCACTTACCCAGTAGGGAAGTTTACCATAATAAACGAATTTTATGCTTTCCGGCACTTTAAACCATGCTTCACCAGTTGCCATTCCTGCTGCCATATCAGTAGATCCAACACCCGTAGAAAATGCTCCTAAAGCTCCATAAGTACAAGTATGGGAATCTGCGCCAATAATTAAATCACCTGGTAAAACTAATCCTTTTTCAGGCAGTAGGCAGTGTTCTATTCCCATCTGCCCGATTTCAAAGTAATTGGTTATTTCATACTCCCGGGCAAAATCTCGCATTACCTTACATTGTCCAGCAGACTTAATGTCTTTATTAGGAGTAAAGTGGTCAGGGACCAGAACTACTCTATCCGGGTCAAAGACCCTTTTTAAACCTAACTTATTAAATTCAGATATAGCAACCGGTGCAGTTACATCATTACCCAAAACAATATCCAATTTACAGTTAACCAATTCTCCCGGTTCAATATAATCCCTTCCGGCATGAACCGCGAGTATCTTCTGGCTTATTGTCATTCCCATAAATTAACCTCCGTTAATTAAATTTAAACTACTTCTTAAGTGAGAGTTTTGCATAATTAGCTACCGCCTGGTAAGCAGCAGCAACAGGGTCATCACCAGTAGCCGCTGCTTCAAACAGCATATTTCCGATAGAAAGGTTAGCCGGTGATCTGCTTTTTCTTATCAGCTATTTTTTTGAAATTCAAAAAAGCCTCTTGTTTACATCATTAGCCAGAATATAACCCGGGTCCTTAGTCGTTCTTTTGCTGCTGTAAACCTGCTTAATATAAGAATCTATTTGCTTTCCTTAAGCCATGGCATCATTGAACGCAGTTCGCTTCCTACTTCCTCAATAAGGTGTTCCTTGTTCTGTCTTCTTAAAGCATTAAACTCAGGACGGCCTACCCGGTTTTCTAAAAGCCAGCCTTTAGCAAATCTACCTTCTTGAATATCCTTTAAAGCATCATACATTGCATATCTTACTTCCTCACCTATTATCTCCGGTCCTTTAGTATAATCTCCCCATTCAGCAGTATCACTTATGGAATAACGCATGTAGCTCATTCCACCTTCATACATCAAATCAACAATAAGTTTAAGCTCATGCATACACTCGAAGTAAGCTATTTCAGGTTGATATCCAGCATCAACCAGGGTTTCAAATCCTGCTTTTACCAGCTCAGTTACCCCACCACATAATACACACTGTTCGCCAAATAGATCAGTCTCAGTCTCTTCCTGGAAGGTTGTTTCAATAACCCCGGCCCGGGTACAACCTATACCACAGGCATACGCAAGTCCCAGTTCTTTAGCCTTTCCAGTATAGTCCTGCTGTATAGCAATAAGCCCGGGAACTCCTACTCCCTTTTCATACATGCGCCTGACTAAATGTCCTGGGCTTTTAGGGGCTATCATAAAAACATCCACAAAAGGTGGTGGTACTATCTGCCCGAAATGAATGTTAAATCCGTGGGAAAACCCTATAGCATCGCCTTCTTTTAAATAAGGCTTTATTTCTTCATTATAAACCTTGGATTGAATTTCATCAGGAACCAAAATTTGAATAATATCCGCTGCGTTAGCCGCCTCGGTTACTGTCATTGGAGTAATACCGGCCTCAATAACTGCATTCCACTCTTTTTCAGTAAAATCATCTACCGGTTTTCTTAGGCCAACTACTACCTTTACGCCACTTTCATTCAGGTTCTGAGCCTGAGCATGGCCCTGGGAACCAAAACCTATAACTGCTACTGTCTTTCCATTTAGTAATTCTAGATTAGCATCTGCATCATAATACATCTTAGCCATTTAAACTATCTCCCTTCTTAATTACAAACTTTAGTTGCATTTTTTTCCCCCGCGAATCATGGCTATTTTACCAGTTCGCACTAGTTCCTTGATTCCAAAAGGTTTTAAGGATTCTACTATTGCATCTATTTTATTAGAATCCCCTGTAACCTCAATAATAAGAGTGTTTCTTCCTATATCGACTATACGGGCTCTAAATATATCTACAATCTGGACAATATCTGCCCTTACATTATTGTCCGCATTGACTTTTATTATAACCAACTCACGCTCTACTGCCCGCTCTTCAGTAAGATCGATTACTTTAATGACATCAATCAATTTATAAAGCTGCTTGCTTACCTGTTCCAGTACTTTTTCATCTCCCTGGACAACTATTGTCATCCTTGAAATACTAGGGTTTTCAGTAGCTCCAACAGTAAGACTATCAATGTTATATCCCCGTCTCCTAAAAAGACTAGCCACTCTTGTTAATACCCCTGGTTTATTTTCTACCACGACTGATAAGGTATGTTTTTTCATTTATTATTCCTCCTCCAGCATGTTATTTATAGAAACACCAGGTGGTACCATGGGAAAAACATCAGCCTCTTTCTCTACCCAGAAATCAATGACCACAGGCCGATCTTTAACTTTTAGGGCTTCAATTAGCGCACTACCAACATCATTGGCATCTTTTATTCTCATGCCTACTGCACCATAAGCTTCAGCCAACTTAACAAAATCCGGCTGATGACTTATATCAGTATAAGAATAGCGTCCACCGTAAAATAGCCCCTGCCACTGCCTTACCATTCCAAGATATTCATTGTTTAAAATACATATTATAATAGGAATTTTGTATTGTACCGCTGTGCCCAGTTCCTGAATATTCATCTGAATACTGCCATCCCCGGCAATATCTATAACCGGAAGGTCAGGACAAGCAGCTTTAGCTCCTATAGCAGCAGGAAAACCATAGCCCATAGTCCCTAATCCACCAGAACTTAAAAAGCTGCGGGGATTGATAAACTTATAGTAATGTGCAGCCCACATCTGATTCTGCCCTACCTCAGTAGTTATTATAGCTTTCCCCTTAGTAACATCATATATTTTCTCAATAACGTGCTGCGGCATAATTCGTCCTTCAGATGATGTTCCATAGCGTAAAGGGTATTCCGCTTTCCATCGATCTATAGTCTGGTGCCACTCACTGAACCCATCGGTGGGCTCAAGCCGCTGGGTAATAGCCTCCAGTACTTCTTTCACCTGGCCTACTATGGGAATTTTAACATAAACATTTTTACCGATTTCTGCAGCATCTATATCTATGTGAATAACCTGGGCACTGGGAGCAAAAGTATCTACTTTGCCAGTAACCCGGTCATCAAATCTAACTCCAATCGCAATAAGCAGATCACATTCTCCTATAGCATAATTAGCATACCGGGTACCATGCATTCCCAACATGCCAAGAGAAAGGTAGTTAGTAGCAGGAAAACTTCCCAACCCCATGAGAGTCGTGGTTACCGGTATTTTTCTTTTTTCAGCCAGCTTTCTCAACTCTTCTGAAGCATTAGAGGAAATAACTCCACCCCCAGCATATATAACCGGCCTTTGGGCTTTTTGTATCAGTTCCACTGCAGATATAACCTGCCCCGTATTGAATCCCTTAGCAACCCGGTAACCCCTTATACTTATTTCTTGATCTTCAGGCTTATACTCAATAACTTTCTCCATTACATCTTTAGGCAAATCTACTACTACAGGCCCGGGACGATTGGTCCTGGCAATATAAAAGGCTTCTTTAACTATCCTGGCTACATCTTCAGTCTTTTTTATTATATAGTTATGTTTAGTTATAGGTAGTGTTATTCCAGTTATATCGGCTTCCTGAAAAGCATCCCGGCCAATAACAGCAGTACCTACCTGACCAGTGAAACAAACCATAGGAATTGAGTCCATATTGGCAGTAGCTATTCCGGTTACGAGGTTGGTTGCCCCGGGTCCAGAAGTTGCCAAACACACACCAACTCTGCCTGTTGCCCTGGCATATCCATCTGCCGCATGGGCTGCTCCCTGCTCATGCCGGGTAAGTATGTGCCGGATATCAGAATCGTAAAGTGCATCATAAATAGGTAGTACTGCTCCACCTGGATATCCAAATATAGTATCTACTCCTTCTTCTTGCAAGCAGCGCAACAGGATTTGAGCTCCATTCAGTTGCACCTGATCACCTCCGTTTTTTATTCATCTATATTTTTATAATGCTGATTTCAATTTTTTCCAGGGATTAGTAATTACAATTGAGAGTTTTGCATGATTCAAAAATCCAGCATGCCATTCTGAGCATTAGCGAAGAATCT
>CAYZYO010000041.1:0-18718 GCA_964482585.1 uncultured Syntrophomonadaceae bacterium
GAGGCGACTTCAGTCGCCGCCCTTTTACCCTGAATTCCTCTGGCTGATCGGCGACTGAAGTCGCCTCTACGGTATAAGATACCATAATATAAGAATTAACTGCAAAAAAGTAACATATTATAATTATTCCAGATACCTATCAAAACAAGAACCAAAAAATCTGCGTGAATCTTTATCCATCTGTGGTAAATCACTTCTTTGTTTTCATTGGTCATTTTGTCCTCTGGGCACGACGGCTTAGTTAGCTTTTTTTATTAAATCCAGCAAGATAGATTCCATATTGTAGTGGTCTTCTGAATGAATTCCTAACAATGCCCTTGGAGAATTCGGTTTCAGTTGTTTTCCTGGGTTTAGAGTTAACTTCGATTAACCATGGTTTGCCGTTTTTATCTACTCCGATGTCAAGTCCGAGTTCCCCGTAGATTTCATCACTTGCTTTTTCTAACGTACTAGCTATTTTTTTACATAATTCTTTGATTTCAATGTTTTTGGCCTTTATTAGGTTCTGGCTTTTGTATAAATAACTGAAAACCTTTTTGCTTCTCTCAACCCTTCCACCACTGCTCAAATTTGATATACTGCTGCCTCGTGGAGCTACTCTTACAAATTTTTTACCTATCTGCCATTCGCCCTGGAAATTCTTTTGAAATATTATGCGAATATCGAAAGGTGAACCTTTATAATTTGCTAGTTTAATACCTTCTTGAACTATATAGGCTTTATTTCTCCTGGCTCCTTTAGTCTTTCTTATCAATTCGGAAACATCATTTGCCTTGCCTTTATACCGGCCTCTTCTATGAACTATATAATGCAGAACCCCGGATTTATCACGTCTAACTTTAATAATACCCCGCCCCAGGCTGCCATTATTTGGCTTTAAATACACTACTCGATACCTTTTTAGCATTTCTTCTAAATTTTCCAGAGTTAACTGCATTGTCTCAGGAAGAAACGGCTCGAGTTCAGGCTCAGTTATTAACATCTGATAAACCTTCCATTTATTAAGAAATGATGGATTAAAGAATTTTAAATAAGGCAGCTTCTTTAGCCTTTCTTTCGTACTCCTGGTAATTTTTCTGGATTCTGTAGTACGGCTGGCAATCCTATTATATACTACGTCAGGAAGTGGGTAGATATTTGATATCCAAACCCCTTTATTCGGCATCGTCTGGCTGTAGGTATAGCCTCTCACAGTATTATTAGCCCAATTAATTGAATGTGGGGTAAATACATAAATCTGAGAAGCTATTGTCTTACCTACATTACTCAAGTATATCAGTTCTGCCTGGATGCTCTTAGGGTCATATTCCTGTTTGTTGGGTATATGACTGGTTAGAATACCTATAATTGGCCCAATGTGAAGCATGTTTTCTGCTTCATCATAACGTATTTGCAGATGCCTGCGGTTGGGTAAACGTAACTTGCTTAAAAGCGAAGGGGAAAGCATATAGGTTTTAAGCCTGGTTTTTCTAACCACCAGCTGAGTGTTTACAACTATATTACCAGCCCTGACTCTAATCTCCGGCTGCTTGGGAACACCCAATTTATCAACTAAAGCCCGCGAAAGATATATTTTTGCAGTTTTCTTCATATGTTAACCTCTCTTTATGTTTAGAATCCGGCTAGATATCTGGCATATAGCACGGGGGACTGAACTGATTGCCTACGTATCTGCTTTTTACCTATTAAAGTAAAAACCTGACGACCCGGTCTCAAATTAGCTTCTATAAACCAGACTTTACCCTGTTTATCAATTCCAATATCTATTCCCATTTCTCCGGCCTTCCCAATTGAGTCCTCTAGAGTCCTTGCTGCTTCCAGAGCAACGAATTTTATTGATTCTATTATTTCTATTCTCTGATCTTCACTGGCAAAATTTCTTTTTAGTATCCCTTCAATTTTTTTGCCGCTGCCACCGGTAGAGATATTACTGGTAATAGACCCATGTCTACCTACCCGGCAGGCCATTCCAGTAATTCCCCAACTGCCTGTAGAGTCTTTTTGAACCAGTATTCTGACATCTAAGATATTGCCTTTAGACCTTATGAGATTTATCTGTTTTTGGATAATATATTTCCTTCGTCCCATCATTCGCCTTAAAGAACTGCGCAGATTAACCAGGCTGGATGCACTACCCTTGTGTAATTGATTATTCATCTGATACTGGTAATGATAGTTAGATGCTCCTTGTTTCCTGATTTTTATTATGTTTTTTCCCTGGGAACCAGCAACCGGTTTTAAGTAAACAGCCCGGTGCTTATTAATCATGTTATTAATCTGCTGGGAGTTTTTAACCAACTTGGTCTCTGGTATATAAGGAATTAACCTGGGATTCTTAATAATTATTTGGTGGGTTTTCCATTTCCCTATTAAAGGAGGGTTAATAAATTTTACGCCTTTTTTAGCTAATTTTTTTCTAATATTCAGTTTTGAATAAGAATAGGCTTTTTCGCGGGGGTATACCACATCAGGTAATGGACATACTGCTTTTCTCCATCCATTTTTTCCATACTTATATCCATAAATTATATTTTTATTCCAATTAATACTGTATGGACTGAAAGCAAAACATATTTCGCCTAACCTGCGACCGGACATTAATACCTGGCTGATAAAATAGCTTTGTCCTCCAAATGGTTTTCCGGTCTGGTTAAATACTTCGGCCATTATTCCTACTACCGGCCCAATATGAATTACACTTCCATCACACCGGATACCATATTTGCTGCCAGATCGTAGAAACATCCTCCTGGTAAGTCCTGCGCTTAATCTAATACTATTTTCATTCTTAAGCGAATCACTGATTCTTAATTCCAGGTCTTTATTATACTGTCCAACATAGACCGTCACCTTTTCCTTGTTTACTAATCCTAGATATCCTGCCATATATCTTGATATCAAAATAACATTTCCTTTCAATCCATAGTGTGATATTACCGTAACCAATTTTGTTTCATTCATATCTTTATCTCCACCATTATATTTTTGTATCATATAATATGAATCTAGTTCCTTCTTTGCTATTATTAATGTTACATTGTTAACAGCTGTAGTATTTTTTTGTCAATATAGATAAAAGCTATTATATTAAGGAGATGATTGTTCATGTACTTGATAAGTGCCTGTTTATGCGGAATAAACTGCAAATATAACGGTGGCAATAACTATCATCCATATTTCCAAAAACTACTGCATGAAAATAAAGTTGTTCCAGTATGCCCTGAAGATTTAGGTGGACTTCCAACCCCAAGAACTCCATGTGAAATATATGCCGGCGGCGGGGAGGCTGTACTTAAAGGGCATAATAAGGTAATCAATAAAGATGGCATAGATGTAACCAGCAACTTCCTAAAAGGAGCATACAAAACATTAACTTTAGCCCAGAATTCAGGTATTAAAATGGCTATACTTAAAAGCCGGAGCCCTTCATGTGGCGTAGGTCAAATATATGATGGCAGCTTCAATTCAATATTAATACCTGGTGATGGTGTAACTACTGCACTATTAAAAAAATGCGGTTTTACAGTCATAAGTGATGAATGTTATTTAAAAAATGCTAATGGGGTGAATGAATTTGAAAGCAGTTAGTCTTTTCTCTGGAGGTTTAGACTCACAGCTGGCGGTACAATTAATAAAAGAACAGAACATTAAAGTAATTGGGGTACATTTTACCAGTCCTTTTTTCGAGGGTTATGATGCTGCACTCCAGGCCGCTGATAAGCTGGGAATAGATTTAAATCGAATTAATGTTGGTCAGGAATACATAGATACTGTCTTAAAAAACCCGGTATACGGCTACGGCCGAAATTTTAATCCATGCATAGATTGTCACGCATTCATGCTCAATAAAGCCGGTAGGTACATGCAGGAAATCGATGCTTCTTTTCTAATAAGCGGAGAAGTTGTGGGCCAGAGACCTATGAGCCAGAATAAATCTTCCCTTAATGCAGTAGATAAATTATCTGGATTCAGGGGATTAATAGTAAGACCACTTTCAGCAAAACTTCTACCAATCTCCATTCCCGAAAGTGAAGGTTGGATTGACCGGGATAGGCTATTAAATATCAGTGGAAGAGGTAGAAAGCAGCAGATAGAATTAGCAAAAAAATACTCTATTCAGGATTACCCTACTCCTGCCGGGGGTTGTTTACTGACTGAAGCTGGTTTTGCCAGGAGATTGAGGAAGGTTATGGAACTAAATCCAAACACTGAATCAGAAAACTTAGACATATTAAAAACTGGAAGGCATTTTTACCTGGATTCTAATCTGCTGGTTGTCGGTCGCAATCATACAGAAAACTTAAAACTGCAGCAGGCAACCTTAAAAAAGGACTCTCTCTTTAAGGTACTTGATTATCCAGGTCCTCTAGGGCTTTTACGCTCAAATGGCAACCCGGAATTAGAGACTCTAAAAAAAGCTGCTGCAGTTGTAGCCCGTTACAGTGATGCCAGAATGGAACAAATATGCAGGGTCAAGATATACCGATCAGATGAAAGAATAGTGAATATTCTTGAGATAAAACCCCTTACTCCTGAAGAAACCCCCCGGAGCATTTGAGAAATAATTAAAACTTAAACCCGCGGAATCAAATTGATCCCGCGGGTTTGAAAATACTCAAGTCTATCTGGGCAAACATCTCTATATAGCCCTGTACAGTCGGATGCCCACCGTCAGCAAGCAGCAGTTCACTTCTAACCTTCCCCTTTTCATTATAAAAAGCCCGGTGAAACTCAATAATATCAAGTCCTTTTTCATCGGCCAAGGTCTTTATCCAGCTGCGAATTCTCTGTATAAGCTTCTCCCATTCAGGAACATCTACAGCAGTCGGCAGACCCAGGATTACCTTGATATTCTCTTGTAGGGCTTTTTCCAACATAGTGCGAATATTAAAGGTAATACGGTCAAAAGACTCCCCACATATAACATCATTAATTCCACCCATAAGTATTAAGTGAGTTGGTTGATGATTAAGTACTGCTCTATCAAATCGTCTTGCCATATCAGAAGTCGTATTGCCATTTATACCCATGTTAATAACTTCCCCGGCAACCGCTTCATCAAGCATGTTTACCCAGGAAACTTGAGGCCCCCAGGGGAAACCATAGGTTATGCTATCTCCCAGGCAAACAATTTTTAACCTATTAGCTGTCATCTCTAAATTCCCCTATTGTATAATCTTTTCCAATTCATTTATTACATCATTTAATTTCTGAATATTTTCGCCATATCCTGCCCAATCCCCATCTCTTAATAATTGGTTAGCCCGGTCATAATACTGCCTGGCCTGTTTAGCCAGCTGCTCGATATCACCGCCACTGATTTCACCACCAACACCTGGATCGGTATCACCATTATCCGGGGCAATACCTGTACGTTCACCAAATATAGCCGTAAGGGCTCTATCCAGGCTGGATTCCATTACTATCTTATTACCGAAAGCAGCAATGACCTGCTTTAATTCCGGTAATTTGCTGTTATCGGCCTGCAGGTAGAGTGGCTCAATATACAGAATTGAATTATTCATTGGTATTACCAGCAGGTTACCTCTATAGACACCTGAGCCTTGCTGGTTCCATAGACTAAGTTTTTGAGATATCTCTGTATCCTGGTTTATCCTTGACTCTATCTGCTGGGGCCCATAAATAGTTTTCTTTTTAGGAAAACTATATACCAGCATATTTCCATAATTGTCACCATCCATACGGGCACACATCCACCCGATCATATTCAACCTGCTCTTGGGGGTAAATGGAAGCATGAGAATATACTCTTCTTTTTCTTCACCCGGCAGATTCATGATTATATAATATGGTTCCATAGGCTGCTGTTCATTTTGTACTATTTCATTAGGAACCAGCCAGGGGTCTTCCTGGTTGTAAAAAACATTAGGATCTGTCATATGGAAAATCCTAAACATAGATGCCTGGACAGAGAAGATATCTACCGGATACCTTATATGAGCTTTCAGCCCTGCAGGCATATCCTCTAATGGCTGGTAGAGTCCAGGGAAAATTTTATCATAGGTCTTAATTATAGGATCAGATGCATCAGCTATATAGAAATTTAATTCTCCGGTATAAGCATCACAGGTTACTTTCACCGAATTTCTTATATAGTTGTTCCCATTCTGATCGAAGGGTTCAGAATAGGGATAGCTACTGGAAACCGTATAGGCATCAAGCATCCAATAGAGTTTTTCATCATCAGTATTAACTACTATATAAGGATCACTGTCAAAAGTCAGATATGGTGCAATTTTTTTGGTTCGTTCTATTATATTGCGATTCATCAGTATCTGGCTTTCATTAGTTATTTCAGAAGACAACATCATTTTATAGTCCCTTAAAACCCAGCTAAAAATAAACCGGTTAACAAATGAATTAATCTTTATCCCTTTAGTTCCTTCATATTCTGTAAAAATATTACTTTCACCCATGGGGTAGTCAAATTCTTTCTGCTTGGTATTGACAACAACATATGCATTAGTCTTTTCTCCAAAATATATTTCCGGGCTTTTTACTTTTAAATCGGTACTAAATACCGGAGGAATATCCTTTATAAAGAAACTGGGAAAACCCTCTTCTGCTATTTCATTTACCGGACTGGCTACGATTCCATAACCATGAGTATACATTAAGCGCTGATTAATCCACTGCTGGGGAACTTCCCCTTGATCAATCTCCCTGGCTGATAGCATTAATTGCCTGTATTCACCATCAATAACATATCTATCAATATCTACATCATTAAATATATAATAGGGCCGCAGTTCCTGTAAATTTTTATAAGTAGTCCTTAAAGGCTGCCAGTCCCACAGCCGTATATTATCAATAGTAGGCTGGTTATCGGCACTGTTTATATTCAGCTCATAATCTATTTCATAATTCTCGTTTTGCACTTTATCAAGCCTATATGCTTCACGGGTAAATTTAATAGCATTTTCTATATAGGGTGTTTCTTTATTAAATTCATTAGGCTGAACGACAAGCTTCTGCAGCACAGTTGGGTAAATGCCACTTAACACAACTGCTACAACCAACCAGGCTCCAATACTTATTAATATCCAGTTTAATTTTTTTATGAACAAATTAACTAAAATAATCGCAGCTACAACAAGTGATATTATAATTAAAACTTTATACGCCAATAATCTGGCATATATGTCGGAGTATGTAGCACCATGAACAATTCCTGTGGAAGAAAAGAGAATATCATATGAAGCCAGCCTGTATCCCCATGCTTTGAGAGCAAAAATGGCTGCTATCAAAACTGCCAGGTGACTCTTAGCAAATGTAAAATGCTTCCAATCGCCAAAAATAATGTTGGTAGAAGAATTAATAGCATATATTACTCCAGCAAATAATGTAACCAGCACCAGGGCAAACATTAACATGCTGTAAATGAAATTGTAAAAGGTTAAATTAAAAAAGTAAAAGCCGATATCTTTATTAAAAATGGGATCTGCTGTCCCCACTAAAACTCTATTTATAAATTGCTGAACAGTTATCCAGTTATCAGAGACAGCTGAGCTGACCATTAATGCACCAATAATACTTGCTCCAAGAAATATCCAGCGTGCTGTTTTTCCCAGTAAAAAATCTCTCCACGGTGATTTTTCTTCATTAAGATAAATAATCTCCCGGCCTTCTTCATTGTCCTGAGGCCTGTCATCTTTAGGTCCCAGGTGTTTTCTCGTAAACTCCAGGTTGATATAAAATAGTAGAAAACTAAGTACAAAGACTATTACATAAAGACCAATCTTATTTAAGAGAATAATTGAAAACACATTGGAAAAGCCTATTGAACCAAACCACATCCATTCAGCATATAGAGCAAAGAACAAGGTTAACAAAAGCAAAAGCGCTAATATAATAACCCACTTTATACTCCTACTCTGCGATCTTTTTGGCATTAGAAACCTCCTTTAAATATATCCGTAAATAAGCAGCCTACCATCAGCTTACAATATTACAGATGGTCAAACGATGGCTTTTTAGGTTGCAGTCTTTTTCTATTTAAAATACACCAAAACAAAGTATAATACTCCTCCCTCCATATTTCATACTTTCCACTTTCCAACTTTCCAACTATTTTAACCAATTTTTAAGCTGCGCATACGATTTATAGTACTGACCAGTTCGTATTTTCGGGGTAGAGCTAATTCTCCCGGGTGTTTTCCAGGTTTAACCGGGGATATTATTTCTAAATCTTTCATTATATCCGCATAAACTAGTTCCAGTATTTCACTTAAGGTGCGTTTCCCGTTTACATACCTGGTTAAATAACGCAGACATTCTGCTATCGCCCTGGTCTGGCTGTTATCTATTAACTGTTCAACCGCCTGCAGTTCAATCGTCATTTTGCCTAATAGAACAGTATTAAGCCCCTTGACACTAACTTTGGCCCTTTCCCTTTTTAGCATGTGGAAACTTTCCTCTTTTACTATTCTTCCTTTATCAGGGTAAAATTCACCCCCGGTTTCTATACTCCGGCCGCTCTTAATCTCCCGGGCCACCTCACGGGCTTTTTCAGTCACGTCAAACACCTTATAAGAATCCATCATAATAACCTTATCGGCTACATCAAGATAGTCACCGGCACCACCAATAACCAGAACTGTAGAAACATCATTATTAGTAAACAGCGGTTTTATCCGATCAATGAACGGTGTTATAGGTTCTTTATTCTTATGTACCAATCTCTGCATCCTGGCATCTCGAATCATAAAATTAGTAGCACTTGTATCCTCATCCAAAAGCAGCATCCTGGAGCCAGCTTCAATCGCTTCTACTATGTTAGCAGCTTGAGAGGTGCTTCCGCTCGCGTTTACACTGGAAAATTCAGAGGTTACCAACCCCAAAGGTAGGTTGTCAATAAAATATCTTATGTCAACCTTTTGCACTGCCCTGCCATCTTCGGCTCTTATTTTTACCGCATCTGGTACCGTAATTACCCACTCCCGGCCGTCTCCCGGGATATGATTATATACTCCTTTTTCAATAGCCTTTAACAAGGTAGTTTTTCCGTGGTAGCCTCCACCAACTATCAGGTTTATGCCCTTAAAAATACCCATTCCTTTTATTCTACCGTGATGAAGGGTGTTAAATTCAACTTCCATGCTTGCAGGGCTTTGGAATTTAACTGCCAGTTTTTCTTCCAGCGGTATATCACTATTACCGCTCTTTCGAGGAAGAATCGAGTTATTCCCGATAAAAGCTATAAGTCCTAACTTCTTAAGCTGATTGCGAACTATTTCCTGATCTTCATAGAGAAAAACGCTTTTTTGTAATCTGTTTTCATCTAGTTTGTCAAAATATAAAGATGATTGTGCAATTCCTGGGATATGATTACATAATATTTTCGCTGCTTCCCTGCCCTTAATCCGTCGACCGGCTGCTGGCAGCCCAACTGACATCCTGGCTTCAATATAATCAGCTGTGATTTTTACTGCTGTTCTTTTTAACACTTCCTGTCTGCCGGCATCAATATATAACCTGCCGCTCTTACCGGTCCCATTTACTATGCCACCTAGTTTTTGTATTTCTCCTTTTATTATGCGGGCAATTACATCTTCAAGTGCTGTAATCCTAATACCCTCATATAAATATTTGGGGAAGCCAGCCTTTTGCATCGGCACTCGTATTCTAATTTTAGTAGGTGGAGCAAATGGATCTGCTTGGACATGATCAATAAATAGGATGCAGCTTTCACAATCAAAGCTGTTTTCTATTCTCTTATAGGCTTTATATCCAGCACCATTAATCTCTTCAAGAATCCTGGTCAGTTTTTCTGCCATAAGCACTTGTTTGTCCCCCACATCATACGTTTATATATTTCTGCGTTTATACAAATAGCCTTAAGAGCAAATTCTTCTTAAGGCTATCATATACAGCTTTTAATCCTAGACTGGCTTTTTTTAACATCCTTATTATAACGAAAATACAGATTATAATCAAATTCTATGACTATTTTAACCAAATAATATTTCCCCGGGGCAGTTTTAGTTTCCGATTTATAGCCTAAACACGAAACTGCCAGGCATTTTTCATTTAACCTTCTATGGCTAATTTCAATATCCGGTCAACTAATTCAACAAAACTGATCCCATCAGCTCTAGCAGCATCTGGCACCAGGCTCATCTCAGTCATTCCTGGTATGGTATTAATCTCTAAGACATATGGTCTATCCTCTTTATCTACTATAAAATCGATTCTGGCATATCCCCGGCAGCCGATACTTTTATATACCTGAGAAGCGATCTGCATTACTCTCTGCCTGATATTATCGTTTATCCTGGCTGGTATAATATGGGCACACATTCCCTTGGTATATTTTGACTCATAATCATAAAATTCATTTTCCGAGGTGATTTCTATAATTGGAAGCACATGTGGTTCATTATTACCAACTACTGCCGCAGTCAATTCAATCCCGTCAATAAATTTCTCCACCAGTATTTCGCTATCAAACTCAAAAGCCTTTTTAAGGGCACCTAATATATCCTCTTCTTTTCTAACAATAAATACCCCTATACTTGATCCCTGGGTAGATGCTTTAACAACCATGGGAAGCCCAATAGTACTTAACAACCATTCGGTATTTTTAGATCCATTATTAAAAATTTCCTTATCTAGAATCACAAAATCGGAAGTTGGCATTCCTTCATAGCTAAGAAATTTTTTGGTCAGGATCTTATTCATACCTATAGCACTTGCTGCTACTCCCGAACCTGTATAAGGAATACCCAGCAGATCTAAAAAGCCTTGTACAGTTCCATCTTCTCCATTTTTTCCATGCAGGGCAATAAATACAACATCTGGAGCAATATCTATTATTTTATTAATATTCTCTTTAGTAAAATCAAGGTCGTGGACATTATAGCCTGCTTCCTGTAAAGCAGTGTACACAGCTTTACCACTTCTTAATGAGACTTCTCTCTCTTCTGAAGTTCCTCCCCTTAACACCAGTACCTTTTTCAATTTCTTTCACCCGCCTTATTTCTTTTTAATGCAGTTTTTTCCTGTTAAATGAGTATTCTAAGGAATAATGGTATATAACCTTAAAATACAGTATAATTAACCTTTTGCCATTTAAATCAATTACTAAACTAGATCCTTATCCTTTTATTAATACTTATACTAATTTATTAATCGGTTTTGTGCAAAAAATTTTCTATTTATTGCAGACGTTTCAATACTGATAGTTTAGTTAATTTTTAACTTTTCTATGTTAAAGCACCTTCATACACACCTCCAGCTACACTCCTTTTTGGCAACATGTCATCTCCATGAATGCTGATCCTGACTAAGCAAAGTACAAAAGCGACCTAAGATTATGATGCGATAAAACCATTTCCCTTAGTTACCTAAGGGTTCAAGAATATAATTCCTTTATTTTCCATATATTTGATAGCAGGTGTAATCTTGACAGAACACTAGTTTGCCTATAGAATAAATAAGAACACTTGTTCTGTTATTAATTTTGAAGGATGGTGGTATACTATGTTTACTGACTTTACTAAAAAGGATTTACTTCAAACATTTATAGGTTCTATTTTTCTAATCATTATAGTATATTTACTGGCATTTGGCGTATTATTAGTTTTTTAAACTAACCCCTCATGCCCCAAGGACACAACCACTTATAAAAATAAAGAAGTAATGACCACGATGAATACAGATTTCGCACAGATTCACGCAGATTTTTTGGTATTTGTTTTGATAGGATATTGAACAATTATATATTTTACCTTTAACTCTGCAGTTAATCCCTAATTATATTGTGCCGTATCTTATATTGTACTTGTAGAGGCGACTTCAGTCGCCGGCCAGCCGCAACTCAGGGTGTCAAGGCGGTGACTCAAGTCGCCTCTACGATTCTATCCGGTTGCTGCGATTTTACCAAAACGCTAGTTGTGGCCAACTTATCTAAGGTGACTGCATTTAAGAATTTATTATGCAACTAACTCCTCCTTTTGAAGAATTATATAAGCCATATAAGGCTTTATTTATAGAATTAATTAAGTTATAATTGGGTTAACTAAAATTTCCTTGAATGGGGGGTGTTTTCCATAGTAATATTAGATGATTTATTATATTCGCCTGAACATATTTGGGTTAGGGTTGATGAAGACCGGGCCTATATCGGCATTACTGATTTTGCTCAGCATTATATGAATGTAATAGTCTATATTGAACTACCTGAGTTAGACGCCGAAGTGGAAACCGGTAGCCAGATTGGACAAATAGAACATATAAAAGGTGTTTCTGCTCTCTTCAGCCCGGTAGGTGGTACTATTGTTGAAGTCAATGAGGAAGTACAAGTTAATACTCAACTTTTGCAGGAAGATCCGTTTTCCAATCATATCGCGGTTATTTTAATGAATAATAAAGAAGACCTGAATAACTTATTAACCCCTGACGGTTATAAAATCCTGTGTGATGAAACCGAGCCAAACTAACCTTCAATGCCGGAGCTATTTTGCTCCGGCATTAGTTTGCATATATGTGTCAAATATATTATGAATATCGTAGCATGTCAGGCAGGTTTCAAGTATATCTTCCAATGATAGCATTGGAATAATAGTTTCTCTGATTTTTCTATAGCTTAAACGAAAAGCAACCTGCCTGGTTACTGCTCCATATCTCTCATCTATGGCAGAATCCCAATCAATATCTTTGATCATAACAGGTAACCATTTTAAAACATCTTTAAACTCATATCCGTCTCTGCTCATTTTTACTTTATTTATAAATTCATTAAATTTCTTTTGTACCGGCGAAAACATTTCATCGTTTTCATCTAAGATGTCACGACTGCGATTAATCATATCTATAAGCATAGCAAAGTCTTCAAAATCGAGTACTTCTCCCAATGTATCTGTAAAATACCTGGAATAGATATTATACCAAAAATTAAAATCGGTTTCTAAAGGTTCGTAAAAAAGAGAATCTTGAATTCTGGAAATATTTGGGTAAGTTAACAGGTGCTGCTGCCTGGAAATGATTATTATCCTTACAAATGTTTTTGCCCAGTAGAATATCTCGGTTATAACTAATAATTCCGCATTAATTATCGCTTTAATATCTAATTCTTCTTTAAGAAATAGATTATCTAAAAAGTTCCTGGTAAATAGTCTATTAACAGTTAAATCGCCATTTTTCATGGGAAACAGTAACCCTTTTAAAATTTTCTGATCGGCTTTAGGAACAATTAATTCCCTGCTGCTCAGTAGTCTATAATAGTCGGTCTTATTATCAAAATAGTTGTGTCTCTCAAAACACCTTAAAATAATATCTTTGATTACATTATTATTAAATGTATTTTGAAATCGGTTTATATTTTCTATTTTGTGGGAAACTTTAAAGATCTCTGACACTAAATCTACAAATAGTCGTTTAGTTTTAGGATACGGATTCCCCATGTACATAGTTTCAATAAATTTAAACCAATAACCAATGGTAATAAAATAATTTCCGCAGTACGGGTAAATATCTATTAGTTCTTTACGTAAAGCTTTATTTTCTTCGTCTTCATTTAGTTGTTTTTTACCAGATTGCTTTTTTATCGATATTGATTCACTGGTACTGGTTTCTTTATTTTTCAAACTATTATAACTCAATAATCGTCCCTCAATCTATTTAATAAAGATTCTGCTTAATTAACGTTCTCATATCATTACAACTCTTATCCTATCCTCTATTTCTTATCTTTACCTGTATAATCAAAAATATCTAATGAATAATATGGGAAAATTAATTTATCTCTTTAATTACTATGAATTAACTGATACAGAATTATAGTTAGGAATAAGTAATCTATTGGATAAACCTCTTTTAAGTAAATAAGGTTAGTAAAACCCTTGAACCCTTTACTCTTTTATGATAAAATCATTTTTGCTGAAGTCAATTCAGCATATTCAGGGGAGTAGCTCAATTGGCAGAGCATCGGTCTCCAAAACCGAGGGCTGGGGGTTCGAGACCTCTCTCCCCTGCCATATGAAAACTAAGTAACCGTGGGGCTTTCTACGGTTTTTGCTTTTTCTGTTTTTTGGGGTAAAATATGCTTTTAGTGGACAATTAGTGGACCGGTGGTCAAAAGACACCTAAATAGGTGTTTATGACCACCTGTTTTTTCCCTTTTTCCCAATAAAAAAAACATTTGCATTCCCTACGCATACTACAAAAACATATTATTACTAAGTACTCAACTGGCACAATCGTTAAAAACATTTAAAACAGGGAGAACCAAATTAAAAAAGAACATCCTTCTGCTTCCTCTACCAGGAAGCAGAAGAACGTTCCTGTATATTACCTATATATTAGCATTTACCTGGTTAATCCCTCCAGAATTTCTGCAGACGGTTTGTTGGGTATTGTGGCTACAGTTTCTCCCTGGAAGGTAAAAGTATTATAATCCAAATCGTTAATTTCACCGATTACCCCGGCAATACCATTTTTGCAGCGGATCGCCTCTAATACTTCTTCAACATCCTGGGGTTCCACCTGAACCAGCATACGGGCTTGACTTTCACAAATAAATATTTCTTCCGGAGAAATTCCAGATGTTTTTAAGGGGACTTTATCCAATTCTATCCTGGCTCCAAGTCCTCCATATCGAGCTGACTCACAAACAGCAGCCCCTATGCCAGCCGCTCCTAAATCAGAACACGCCTTTATTTTTCCCGTAGTAAAAGCGGCTAAAGTAGCCTCCATAGTAGTTTTTTCTTCAGTGAAGCAGGCAACAGCCGGCTCCATAACTGATACTAACCCGGCTCTGTACAGGGTATCATTGCCATCTGAACCTGTCTCCCCGATAATAATAATTTTATCTCCCGGGGTTTTAGCTGGTTTTGTAAGAGGCTCTTTGGTAACCTGTTTCCCGATTATAGATACTACTGTTGCTGGAACAATATCAGAAAAAGAAGTGGAAAAACCACCTCCGACCACAAATACCCCCATGGTCTCGCACATATCTGCAATCCCTTTCAGCATTATATTAACTCGTTCCTGACTGGTCATTATTTTACATTGACCACAGGTACATTCCCCTTGAAAACCACATGGACCTACAATAACTTCCTCTTCTAACGGCCGAGTACCGATAAAATCCAAAAGAAACATGGGTCTGGCTCCCATGGCCACTACATCACGCATGGCTCCACCGGCTCCTGTAGCTGCAGCATCATACGGCCGGGGAACACATGGTGAACAATGGCTTTCCATTTTAGCAGCAATAAAACAATCGGTACCTGGAATTCTAAATACTGCGGCATCATCATTAGCATCAGGCCCAACCAGCAAAGCTCCAGGCCATATTTGCTCAACCTTTTGATTAAGCTGCTTAAATAACCCAAAATCAATAGCCTTGTCCGTGTTGTGATGCAGGTGAACAAATAGAGCATGTATAAGCGCCTTTTCAACTTTATTCATAAATCTACCTCCTACATATTTTCTATCTAGAAAAATTTTTTACTGGATATATTTATTCGAGATAATCCACATACTGGCAGATTTCCTCTACAACAGCATCTTTCCTTATATTAAACTCTTTTTTGTTCTTTTCAAAAAGGTTGTTGCCCCTGGTATCAATAGAAACGATTAAAGGACCAAATTCCTTTACCTGCATCACCCACATGGCCTCAGGCATTCCTAAATCCAACCATTCTACAGCTTTGACCTCCTCTACACAATCAGCCGCTAATACCGCACAACCTCCAGGGAAAACTGTATGTATTGCCTTGTACTGCTGACATCCTTTAGCAGTATCTTTTCCCATGCCGCCTTTGCCTATAATGATCTTTACTCCAGTTTTATGGATAAATTCTTTTTCGTATTTTTCCATGCGCATACTTGTTGTCGGCCCTATAGATACAACTCTGTATTTCCCCTCTTTTCCCGGTATTTCCTGCATAATCGGGCCGGCATGGAAAATAGCCATGCTGTCTAAATCTACCGGCAGCTGCTTATTCTGTTTTATCAATCGCTGATGCACATCATCCCTGCAGGTCACCAGGCAACCATTAAGATATATAATATCGCCGATTGCCAGTTTATCTATGTCTACCTCTTGAAAAGGTGTGCTTAATATTTTCTTTATCATAATATTGCTCCTTTATGTGAAAGGATTTCATATCCCATGTTTGAATCCACTTTTATCAGAGCTCTCCTATGGGCCCAGCATCCGGTAGATAGCCCTACCGCAAGTGTTGCCGGATGACGTGCTGCCTGTTCAATATGTACCCCCATCACAGATGATTCTCCACCAAGCCCACCGGGTCCTATTTTAATCTTGTTCAATCCTGATTCGATTTGAAATTCCAGGTCAGCCCCGTGAGGATTAGTATTATGCGAGCCTAAAGGACGCAGTAAGGCCTTTTTAGATAATTTAGCGGCAACTTCTACAGAACCGGCAATACCAATTCCGATTAAAAGAGGAGGACAGGCATTAACACCGTACGAGGTAACCTGGTCAAATACAAATTTTACTATTCCCTCATATCCCTCCAAAGGCATTAAGACCTTTGCTGCTCCTGGAAGACTACAGCCTCCACCAGCCATATATACATATATTTTAACCTCGTCACTGTCCGGAACCAGTTCCCAATCAATCCAGGGAATCCTGGTTCCCACATTGTTCCCGGTATTTTTCTCATCGAATATTTCAACTGCATTATGACGCAAAGGCCCGATGATGGTTGCTCTTTTTACGGCTTCAACCAGGCAATC
The DNA here is from genome assembly GCA_964482585.1 of uncultured Syntrophomonadaceae bacterium. Classification (GTDB taxonomy): domain Bacteria; phylum Bacillota; class Syntrophomonadia; order Syntrophomonadales; family Syntrophomonadaceae; genus CAYZYO01. The sequence goes on from CAYZYO010000041.1 coordinate 16,729, forward strand.
CCCTATTTCAGCCAGCAGTGGAAATTTAGTTCCTACCTGAACGAAATACTGGATTATACCGGTATCCTGGCAGCACGGCCGGTTTAATCTGTCAGCCATATCAAGGTTTTCAAACATAGCATCGTAGATAATCCTCGCTAAAGCGGTATCTTCTTTCTCTCTGAGTTCTTTTAGTTTTGCATAAACATCATCAGGGAGATACCTGCCTGCATATGCCGTAAATCTGGCTATGGTATCAATAAACTTCTCGCGTTGTTCTTTTTTATTCATTCAATATCCTCCAACAGGTATTATAATAGGCAAAACAGCCCTTAAAAGCAAACTTTTTACGCTGCTCTCACATTCGACAGCCCAGTCCAGTAATGATTCCACTGCGCAAAGTAGTATTTATGCATTATATACCGTAGAGGAGACTTCAGTCTACGACCAGCCGCAATTCAGGGTGTAAGGGCGGCGACTGAAGTCGCCTCTACGGTTTCTACGGTTCTATCTACGGTTCTGTCCGATAAAATGATTCCATTAAGCCTTTATTTTCTTACTAATCAGTAATAGATTTTTAAAATATCAGTTTCAACAACTAACCGATACCCTATTAACCAGTTTCCCTACTTTTTCAATATAACACTCTATAGTATCTCCATCGTTAAGAAATTTAGGGGGATCAAAACCCATGCCAACTCCACTCGGAGTTCCGGTACATATTATATCACCTGGTTTTAATGTCATTCCTTTTGATAAATCACTAATAATATATGGTATATCAAAGATCATATTTCTGGTGTTGGATGCTTGCCTCAGCTCTCCGTTTATACTACATTGAATATCCAATTCAACCGAAAAAGGAATTTCTTCCTTAGATACTATCCAGGGACCCATGGGACAGAAATAGTCCAGGCTTTTTCCTTTATGCCACTGCTGGTGTTTAGCCTGCAGATCTCTGGCAGAGACATCATTTACTATGGTATACCCGAAAACATAATCTTCTGCTTCCTTAGAATTAATATTTATCCCTTCTTTGCCAATTATTACTGCCAGTTCAACCTCATAATCTACCTGTTTGGTAATCTGACGGGAAAACTTAATCAGATCGCCATGGGCTACTGCCGGAGCGGCTGTTTTGGTAAAATAAATTGGATGTTTAGGAATATCCTTATTGGCAATTGGATTTATTATTTCCCTGACATGTTCCTCATAGTTTTTGCCCAGGCAGAAGACATTTCTTTTGGGATACGGAATGGGCGCGAGCAGCCTAACCGAATCTGCCGGCAGGTATTTATAATCCTGGGCATCGATTATATGTTTAATATTTTCTATCATTCTCTCATTCATTCTTTCTATTAAATCAATCATCGAATTAGTATTTAACCTTAAATTAATATTTAATGGTATAATTCTGTCGTTATTAAAGATACCTACGTTTTCCTCTCCGTTATAACAATAACTAATAAATTTCATTAATAGCTTTTCCCCTTCATAAAGTATCTTCAGCTGCCAGAAAAATTTTAACTATATTTATCATAGGATACTGGTAACAAAATTTTTTACTTAAACATTTTATCATAGTTATGAGTCTATATTAGAAAATATTTAATATTGCCTGTGAAAAATTATTAATTATAGTTGGTCGGTTGGTCGGTTGGTCAGTTGGTCAGGTGGATAATAGATATGGATTTATAACAATGGTAATTCTGCTAAACAAAAAGCAAAAAGTCCTTTTGAGATAGCTTCGCTATCCTATATTCGCAGGGGCTATATGTCATTCAGAGCGCTGTGAACAACTCCTGCATCTATAGAGGAGACTTTAGTCTCCGGCCTGGCAGAGAATAACCGTTTTTAAGGGAGACTTAGTCTCCCTTAAAAACTGACCAACTACCCAACTGACCAACCGACCAACTAACCCACTGACCAACTACCCAACTGACCAACCGACCAACCGACCAACTATAATATTCTTAATTTAGCACTATATTTAATGATAATAATATATGAT
>CAYZYO010000042.1:0-9054 GCA_964482585.1 uncultured Syntrophomonadaceae bacterium
GTTCACCCGGCACATGGAAACTGGGATCATACTCTGGTTAATGCTCTGCTTTACCACATAAAGGATTTATCAGGGCTTAACGGGGAACTTAGACCTGGTATCGTGCACCGCCTGGATAAGGATACTTCCGGGATTATGATTGTGGCTAAAAACGATACTGCTCATCGTGATCTGGCTGAACAGATTCAAGAGCATAGTATTAATAGAGAATATACGGCAATGGTTCATGGTATAATAAAAGAGAACGCTGGAACAATAGAAGCCCCTATAGGCAGAAGTAAAATTGATCGTAAAAAAATGGCAGTTACAGCTAATGGCAAACCGGCTATCAGCAACTACCGGGTAATCAAGAGATTTAATGATTATACCCTGGTGAATGTTAAATTATTTACTGGCAGAACCCACCAGATAAGGGTACATTTTGCCTATATTAAGCATTCAGTTGTAGGTGACCCGTTATATGGATCGAAAAACGATAATTTAGGTCTTGAATCACAGGTATTACATGCCCATTTACTGGGGTTTATACATCCGGCAACCAGGGAATACATGGAATTTAGAAGTCCATTACCTGATTATATCCAAAAAATTATTGCTCAACTTAATTAATTGTTGACATATTAATCAGCTTTGATTAAAATCATTTGAGAACCTTTAAGTTGGCTCCGTGAGGCTAGCAAGGATAATAAAAGTAAAGTAGTATGCCTGTCCCGGATGCTAATGCCAATGACAGGCTTTTATTGTGTCACAGGAGGATGAACATTGCAGCTGCGAGATAAACATAGGATTATGGATCAAATGGCTATTAAAAGAGCCCTCACCCGTGTCGCCCATGAGATTATTGAAAGTAACAAAGGGGTAGATAATCTGGCTATTGTTGGTATACGCAGGAGAGGGGGACCTTTGGCTCAAAGGCTTGCCAAACGAATTGAAGAGATTGAAGGCATAAGCATCCCAGTAGGAATACTTGATATTACTTTATACCGGGATGATCTTACAACCCTTGCAGCACCTATGGTTCATCGAACAGAAGTATATTTTAATATTAATAATCTTAACATAGTACTGGTAGATGATGTTTTATATACAGGAAGGACGGTCAGAGCAGCTTTAGATGCGTTAATGGACCTGGGACGACCAAAGAGTATTCAATTGGCTGTTCTGGTAGATAGGGGGCACCGGGAACTGCCAATCAAAGCAGATTTTATCGGTAAAAATGCTCCCACCTCCAAACAAGAAGTAATATCGGTTTACGTAAGTGAACTAGACGGAAAGGACGAAGTAATCATCCAGGAGATTGTAGATTCGTAACCATTACCCTTTAAACCGGTCCCGAGAGGCTGGCAAGGGAGAAGTTCTTTTAAGCTAGGTAAAACCTTCCTTGCACAGCAGGGAAGGTTTTTTTTGCGCAGTCTTTGTAAAAGTAATTCAATAAAAACAGTTTTCTATTATTTTTAAGGGGGTTTGAAGGTGAAACTCGAAAAGAGGAAGGATTTATTAGGGCTTCGAGATTTAAGCAAGGAAGATATTGAAGTTATCCTTGATACAGCTGTGCCTATGAAAGATATTATAAAGAGAGATATTAAAAAGGTACCTGCTTTGCGAGGAAAAGCATTAGTAACCGTCTTTTATGAAAATAGCACCCGGACCAGGACTTCCTTTGAAATTGCTGGTAAGTACTTGAGTGCAGATACTGCTAATCTTGCAGTATCTACCAGCAGTGTTCAAAAAGGGGAGAGCCTGCGGGATACCGTTAAGACAATAGAAGTAATGGGATTTGATTTAATGGTGATGAGGCACTCGATGAGTGGAACTCCACACTATGTTGCCCATAATACCAATATGCGAGTTATTAACGCGGGTGATGGCACTAATGAACATCCAACCCAGGCTTTATTGGATATGTACAGTATTAGAGAAAAAAAGGGTCCCCTTGAAGGATTAAAAGTTGCTATTGTAGGTGATATACTCCACAGCCGGGTAGCCCGTTCTAATATCTATGGTTTAAGTAAGTTTGGCTGTGAAATAAGGGTAGTAGGTCCTTCTACATTAATTCCCCCGGAGATAGAAAGGATGGGAGTCAAAAGTTTTTATAATTTGGAAAAAGCATTAGATGGGGTGGATGTAGTCAATGTACTGCGCATGCAAAAAGAAAGACAGGAAACCGGGTTATTTCCATCACTTAATGAATATGCCAATCTCTATATGATTACTCCAGAGAGGATTAAAACTGCCTCAGAAGATGTTTTGGTTCTCCATCCAGGTCCAATGAACAGGGGAGTAGAAATCTCAAGTGAGCTGGCTGACAGCAGTCAGGCTTATGTTAATGATCAGGTTACTAATGGGGTTGCTGTAAGAATGGCCCTTTTATTCTTGATGATGGGAGGCACTAAAGATGAAATTACTGCTTAAGGGTGGACGAGTTATTGATCCAGCTAATGAGATTAATGATATAAGAGATGTCCTGTTTTGTAATGGGGTTATTGAAAACATTGGCGATGATCTTGAACCGGCTGTGGATTGTGAAGTAATTAATGTTTCCGGGAAAATAGTATGTCCGGGCTTTATTGACATGCATGTTCATTTACGTGAGCCCGGGTTTGAGTATAAAGAAGATATTGCATCAGGTACCCGGGCAGCAGCAGCAGGAGGTTTTACTACTATATGTTGTATGCCTAATACTGAGCCGGTGATAGATAATTTAGCTGTAGCTAGTTTTGTAAAAGAACGAGCCAGGAAATCAGGCGTAGTAAATGTACTTCCTATTGGTGCCATAAGTAAAAAACAAGCAGGTAATGAGTTATCCGAAATTGCTGATCTGGTTATGGCAGGATGTATAGCTATATCTGATGATGGAAGACCGGTAATGAGATCAGATATTATGAGAAATGCTTTGGAATATGCCAAAATGTTCGATTTACCGGTACTTTCACACTGTGAAGACCTTTATTTGACCAATGAAGGACAGATGCATGAAGGATATTATTCTACTATTTATGGGTTAAAGGGAATTCCGGCTGAATCTGAAGAAGTTATGGTTTCCCGTGATATTATACTGGCCGGGCTGACTGGAGCCCATGTGCATATATGCCATGTTTCGACAAGTGGGTCTATAGAATTAATCCGGAATGCTAAATCAGCAGGAATAAGGGTTACCTGTGAGGTTACTCCGCACCATTTAACACTGTCTGATGAAATAGTAGGTAGTTATGATGCTGATACTAAGGTTTATCCCCCCCTGCGTTCTGAAGGACATATAGCAGATTTGAGGCAAGCTCTGCTGGACGGTACTATTGACTGTATTGCAACTGACCATGCCCCCCATCACCGGGAAAGTAAAGACTGTGAATATAATCTGGCATCACCTGGTATTTCCGGGTTGGAGACTGCGGTTGCAGTAATTATGGATAAACTGGTTAACCCCGGGATTATTGATATTGAAGAAATGGTCAGGTTGTTTACTATAGGCCCTGCGGATATTTTGGAGATATCTAAAGGTACTCTGGATATTGGAAAAACCGCGGATATAACGGTGATTGATCCTGAGGCAATAAAAACTGTTAATCCCATAAAGTTTTTTTCGAAAGGGAAAAATACCCCATTTAAAGGAATGACTTTGAAAGGCTGGCCTTATATGACAATAGTAAATGGCAGGATTGCAGCTAGAGACGGGGTTATAGAAAGATAGAGAACAGAGATGGTGCGAAAACTGGCGTTTTCCTTGGATGTTAAAGTTGGAAAGTTGGAAAGTTGGAAAGTGGAAGGGGAGGAGTCATTTTTCATTAAATCGCGTTATGTCTGGTTGGCCGGAGACTAAAGTCTCCTTCATGCTACTTTAATTAACCACAGATAGATGCAGATTAGGCGCAGATTAACACAGATTTTTATTAACCACAGATGGAAACAGATGGGGTGCAGATTTACCCAGATGTTTTTCTGGTGAGGTTTGTGGCAGCAGATAGTTCTTGTGCATGTGATAGTGGCGGCAGTAATACGGAGTGTTGTTTGAGGATATATTTAAAAAAGACCGTAGGTTTCCAGTTAGCGAAGCTAAAAACACCAGAAAAGAATCTGCGTAAACCTGTGTGAGCCCCGTGTGAATCTGTGGTTAATTATAAAAATGATAAAAAAAACGATAGTTTTACTTGCGAAACTATTTACTATTGACTATTAAAAACAAAGGTGGTTTAAGAAATGAATGGATATCTGGTGCTTGAGAACGGGAGATTTTTTTCAGGGAAGTTACTGAATGAATGCCGTATATCTGAAGGAGAAGTGGTATTTTCTACCGCAATGATAAGTTACCAGGATATAATTACTGACCCTTCTTATTATGGTCAGATCGTTGTTATGACATATCCTTTAGTTGGCAATGTGGGATTTAATGAAAAGAGCTTTGCCTCAAACACAGCCATGATTAAAGGATTGATATTAAGAGAGGCAGCTGAGTTTCCCAGTCACTATGAAATGAAAACTGATCTTATCAGCTATCTTAATAAAAATGAAATTGCGGTGCTTACCGGAGTTGATACCCGTGCACTAACCAGAGTTCTCCGCAATCAAGGGACTATGGGAGGGATTATTTGTGCTAGTCTGGAACATAAGGACTGGCTGATTGAAAGATCCCAGAGGGCTTCTGCAGAGTTGAAAGGTGATCTGGTGCAATGTGTGAGCCGTAAGAATATTATGAGATTTGGTAATGGTATTAAGAGGATAGTAATGCTGGATTTAGGAACTAAAAAGGGAGTTATTGATTCTCTGGTAAGAAGAGACTGTGAAGTTTTTGCTGTTCCTGCGAAAACGACCGGGGAAGAGATACTCCGGCTTAATCCTGATGGAATATTTATTTCAGATGGACCCGGTGATCCAGGGACAATTCCTTATGTGGTAGATAACTGCAGGAAACTGTTGGGCAAGAAGCCGATGTTTGGAATAGGCCTGGGACACCAGGTTATGGCATTGGCAATGGGTGCGAAAACTAACCGGCTGGCTTTTGGACACCGGGGGACTAACCACCCGGTTAAAGACCTGGGCAGTGAGCGGGTTTATATAACAACCCAGAATCATGGTTTTTGTATTGATGAATCTTCAATAGTAAATACGGAAATGGAAGTAACTATGAGGAGTCTAAATGACAATAGTATTGAAGGCATAAAACATAGAGAACTGCCGGTTTTTTCAGTACAATTCGACCCTGAAGGATATCCGGGATATAGTGAAACCGGGTTTTTCTTTGATGAATTTATAAATACCCTGTGCTAATAAAATAATTGACTACAGATTAGCACAGATGCACATATAAAAGCTAATTATGCAAGATTTTTAATTAGCCAGATACCCACAGATTAACACAGACGAATTCATAAGCTTTTTGGGGTTTTTGCAATGGGTGGTATTAGATAGTGTATGCAGGTAGTTTAGGTTACAGGTAATAATAAAGTAGGTGGATTCTGGGATAATTGCGCTATCTGTGGGATTAAAAGATAGTGAGTTAAGCTCACAGAAACAACATACAAAAATCTGGATTAATCTGTGGCTGCTTCTTATAAGATTGAGAACTATTTAAAACAGCGGAGGAGATTACATGCCAATTTTAAAAGGGTTAAGTAAGGTACTGGTTATCGGATCAGGTCCTATTATTATCGGGCAGGCAGCAGAGTTTGATTACGCAGGGACTCAAGCATGCAGGGCTCTTAAAGAAGAAGGGATAGAAGTAGTCCTGCTTAACACTAATCCGGCTACAATTATGACTGATATTGATATTGCTGATCATGTATATTTTGAACCTATTACTATAGAAACAATTGTTAAAATACTTGATAAAGAGAATCCAGATGGTATTATAGCTAACCTGGGAGGACAGGTGGGATTAAATATGGCCCTGGCATTAGATAAGGCGGGCATACTTGAAAAAGCAGGAATTCCTGTATTAGGAATGCCCCTGGATGCAATTTACCGGGCTGAAGACAGAGAATTGTTTAAGGAAACTATGATAAAGATAAATGAGCCAATAGCAGAAAGTGATATAGTTCATTCGGTAGAAGAAGCTGTACGTTTTGCTGATACTATCGGATATCCTCTTATTATCAGACCGGCATATACCCTGGGTGGAACCGGCGGGGGAACTGCTGCTAATGAAACCGAATTAGACCGGATAGTTACTAATGGATTAAAAAGCAGTCCAATTAAACAGGTCCTGATTGAAAAAAGTGTTGCCGGTTTTAAAGAGATAGAATTTGAGGTTATGAGGGATGCTAATGACAACTGTATTACCATTTGCAGTATGGAGAATATGGATCCGGTAGGGATTCATACCGGAGATAGTATTGTTATTGCTCCCGCTCAAACCTTAACTGATGAAGAATACCAGATGTTGAGGGCTGCATCTATTAAGATTATCCGGGCTTTAAAGATTGCAGGGGGATGTAATGTTCAATTTGCCCTGGACCCTTTCAGCAAAAAGTATTATGTTATTGAAGTAAATCCCCGGGTTAGCCGATCCAGTGCTCTGGCTTCTAAGGCTACCGGTTATCCTATTGCTAAAGTTACTACCAAGATTGCCATCGGCTATAATCTTGATGAGATACCTAATGCAGTAACCGGCAAGACTACAGCGTGTTTTGAACCGGCAATTGATTATGTGGTTCTTAAAGTACCCCGTTGGCCTTTTGATAAGTTTGTTTTTGGTGACCGGAGACTAGGAACCCAGATGAAGGCTACAGGTGAGGTTATGGCTATTGACCGGAGTTTTGAAGCTGCTTTTTTGAAATCTATACGCTGCCTGGAAATTGGGATGAGTGGGCTGCGGCTGCCTGAATTAGTTAAAGCAGAAGACAGTGAATTGAGAGCCAGGTTGAAGAATGCTGATGATGAACGGATTTTTATCATCGCGGAAGCATTTAACCGTGGCTTCTCCATAGAAGAGATTGGGGAAATTACCTGGATAGATAAGTATTTCCTTAAAAAGATTAAGAATATTATAGATTTTTCTTATAAAATCAAGAGACTTGAACTTGATGCCGGGTTAATGCAGGAAGCTAAAAAGATGGGCTTTTCAGATATAGAAATTGCCGGGATAAAAGGTATAGAAGAACAAGAGGTTAGAAATCTTAGAAAACAGATGGGAGTATTACCAACCTACAAGCTGGTAGATACCTGTGCTGCTGAGTTTGATGCCGAGACTCCATATTTCTATTCCTGTTACGAAGAGGAGAATGAAGCAGTGCATGACCTGGATACCCGCAAGGTGCTGGTCATTGGTGCTGGACCTATACGCATCGGACAGGGGGTTGAATTTGACTATTGTTCAGTACACTGTGTATGGGCATTGAGAAAGGCCGGTTTTAAAGCCATAATAGTCAATAATAATCCAGAAACCGTAAGTACCGATTTTGACACCTCAGACCGGCTGTATTTTGAACCACTGATCTATGAAGATGTAATGAATATTATTGAGGAAGAACAACCAGAAGGGATTGTGGTTCAGTTTGGTGGACAAACGGCAATCAACCTGGCTGATTCCCTCAGCAGAACAGGGGTAAAGATACTAGGAACTTCAAATGAAAGCATAGACCGGGCTGAAGACCGTGATCGCTTTGATGCGATGGTTGAAAAACTAGGAATTCCCCGTCCTCCTGGGAAAAGTGTTTTTTCAACCGGTGAAGCCCTTAAAGCTGCTGATAAGATAGGATATCCGGTGGTGGTTAGGCCTTCCTACGTACTTGGAGGGAGGGCTATGGAGATAATAAATAATGTTGAAGAATTAAAGCAATACATGGAAACAGCAGTTAAGGTCAGCTGTGAACATCCGGTACTGGTTGATAAATATTTTCTGGGTAAGGAAATTGAGGTAGATGCAGTATCTGATGGTAGTGAAGTACTAATTCCGGGTATTATGCAGCATATTGAAAGAGCTGGAGTTCATTCAGGTGATAGTACGGCAGTATTTCCAGCTCATGATATCACTTCAAGAATCAAGGATAAGGTTGTTGATTATACCGGAAAAATTGCGGTTGAGCTTGAAGTTAAAGGACTTATTAATATCCAGTTTGTAGAACTTGAAGATGAATTATATGTGCTTGAAGTGAATCCCCGGTCAAGTAGAACTATACCTTTTATCAGTAAGGTAACCGGGATTCCGATGGTTAAATTGGCAACGGAGATTATGTTTGGCAGAAGTCTAAAGGACCTGGGGTATAAAGGTGGGCTTCAGCCTGAACGAGATTTTTATGCAGTTAAAGTACCAGTTTTTTCGTTTAATAAATTGGAGCAGGTAGATATTAACCTGGGCCCGGAAATGAAATCTACCGGTGAAGTTATGGGAATAGACAAATCTTTAAAGGTTGCTGTTTATAAAGGGCTGTTGGCAGCAGGGGTAGAAGTTCCGGAGAAGGGTACCATTGCAGCTACTATTGCTGATAAAGATAAGGAAGAGGCGATACCGGTATTAAAAGGATTTTACCACAGGGGATTTAGGCTTATAGCAACTGAAGGAACTGCTGCAGCATTAAAAAAACAAGGGATTGAAGTTGAAACGGTGAAGAAAATAAAAGAAGGATCACCAAATATTGTCGATCTGATCCGGGCTGGAAAGGTGAATCTGGTTATTAATACCCTTACTCACGGGAGAAGACCTTTTAGTGACGGTTTTCAAATACGCCGGGCCGCAGTTGAATTAAGTATCCCATGTCTTACTTCACTGGACACCGTGAGAGTAGTATATGAGGTAATCCAGGAGGGTGAAAACGCAGCTGATATGGATGTGAAATCACTTCAGGAATACCTGCGGGGGAGTTGTTAGTTGGAAAGGGGAAAGTGGAAGGGGAGGAGTCATTTTTCATTAAATCGCGGTATTGTCTGGTTGGCCGGAGACTAAAGTCTCCTTCATGATACTTGAATTAACCACAGATATACACAGATTAACACGGATTATTATGGGGGTTGGGGTTGTGGTATTAAATAGTTGGGTGCAAGTGATGATGGTTGGTGATCAGGTTTTTAATTAACCACAGATATACACAGATTAACACGGATTATTATGGGGGTTGGGGTTGT
>CAYZYO010000042.1:9154-11242 GCA_964482585.1 uncultured Syntrophomonadaceae bacterium
TGGTTGGTGATCAGGTTTTTAATTAACCACAGATATACACAGATTAACACGGATTTTATTAATCACAGATGGGCGCAGGTTGATTAATAATTAAAATAAAAGAAAATAGCGGCAGCTTATTATTTTGAAACTATTCATTATTCTCTAAAAATGCCTATATCGGTTATAATAGATATTAGTAAGAAAATAAATGCTTAATGTAATCACCTTACCGAACAGAACCCTAGATAGAACCGTAGAGGCGACTTGAGTCGCCGTCCTTTCACCCTGAATTGCGGCTGGTCGGCGACTGAAGTCGCCTCTACAGTATAAGATACGGGAGCTAAGCCAGAGACTTAAGTCTTGCTCAACGTAAGTACATTTAAAGATGTAAGAGTTATGTAAAATAGTTATTATGAAAAATCCTTAATTAGGAAATTATAGTTTAGACCCCTTGATTATTATATGGAGGTTTTTTAATATGCCGTATATGGAAAAAGGGTATGTCATCGAACATAAGCAGCTTAGTGATAAATTATATGAAATTGAGTTTATTTGTCCTAATATTAGTTTTGAGTGCGAACCGGGTCAATTTGTTCATATAAAAACCGGTATTAATAATGAACCACTTTTGAGGAGACCCTTTAGTCTTTATGATGTAGACAAGCAGTTGGGTAGTATAAAACTGCTTTATAGAATAGTCGGGAGGGGTACCACCCTGATGACAAATATTAAGACTAAAGAGTCTATTGATGTTATGGGGCCGCTCGGTAAAGGTTTTTCTGTACCCAAATCGCCTAAGAAAGTTCTTCTGGTAGGTGGTGGAGTAGGAATAGCTCCCTTAGTGTATCTTTCCCGGGTCTTAAAGAAACACCAGTGCAGTGTTATAGTTTTACATGGAGCTGGAAACCGCAGGCAGCTGGTTGCATTTGATAAATTAAGGGAAATAGGAGCAGAATTTATGCCGGCAACTGACGATGGCAGCTGCGGATTTAAGGGGCCGGTTACTGAGCTTTTGGTGAAAAAAATCGATGTTGGACAAATAGATTATATATATACATGTGGACCTGAACCTATGATGGCTGCTGTAGCTGAATTTGCTGAGGAGAAGGGGATTCCGGGAGAAGTCTCTCTAGAAGAATATATGGCATGTGGTGTTGGAGCGTGTCTGGGGTGTGCCCGTAAACTTAAAGCCCAGGACCCAGACTATAAAAAAGTATGTAAGGATGGACCGGTTTTTTCTATAAAGGATGTGGAACTATTCAAAAATTAATGGTCGGACAACCGACCATTAATTTTATAAGGAGGAATTCCAGGTGGGGTACCATAAAGTTCTTCCGTTTGTTATTAATTTCTTATAGTATATTTTAAAAATATTAAGTAACTATTAGGTATTTGTAAACTTCCGGTTAACTCTTATTATTACAAGTGGGGGTGGCCTTTTTTGAAGAAAGAAGCAATCAAAAGTGACAGTATTAATATGGGGGTAAACCTGGCTGGGATACAATTAAGAAGTCCACTGGCAGCTGCTTCAGGTACTTTTGGTTATGGTAGAGAGTATGAAGATTTTGTAGATTTGCAGAAAATTGGTGCACTTATCGTCAAAGGGACTACTTTAAGCAGACGTTATGGGAATAAAGAACCACGTATTGCTGAGACGCCAGCTGGTATGTTGAATGCTATTGGCCTGGAAAATCCAGGTATTGATGTTTTATTAAATGAATACCTACCATACCTTCGTGAAAAGGGGGTTACGGTTTTTGTTAATATTGCCGGGAATACGGTAGATGAATATGCACTTGTGGCATCCCGGATTGAGGAACACAAGGGCATAGCCGCAATAGAGTTAAATATATCCTGTCCTAATGTGAAAAAAGGTGGGCTCCAGTTTGGAACTGATCCTAAGATGGTCTTTAAAGTAGTATCAGCGGTTAAGAATGCAGCTTCTATCCCGGTAATACCTAAACTATCTCCTAATGTAACTGATATTGTCGAAATTGCCAGGGCAGCTGAAGATGGTGGAGCCGATGCGCTATCGATGATTAATACCTTAATGGGACTTGCGATTGATATTAATACCTTGACTAAATAGTTCACCTTTGGACGATG
>CAYZYO010000042.1:11252-17838 GCA_964482585.1 uncultured Syntrophomonadaceae bacterium
CTAATTGGCCCGGGCTGCTGATGTGGGTGGCGCCGTGGCGCTATCGTTGATTAATACCTTACTGGTACTTGCTTTTTATATTAATAAAAAGATACCGGTACTGGGAAATGTTTTTGGAGGTTTATCTGGACCTGCTATAAAACCTGTAGCCTTGAGGATGATTTATCAGGTTTATAAAGAAGTAGAAATTCCGATTTTAGGCGGTGGTGGAATTATGAATTATGTTGATGCATTGGAATTCATTATGGCGGGCGCTAATGCAGTATCGATAGGAACTGCTAATTTTGTCGATCCGACTACAGTTAGTCGTATTCATATAGACCTGCTGAGGTACCTGGATGAAAATGGTATCCAGGACATAAATGAGCTGGTTGGAGCCGCACATGATTCACCACTGACAAAGGGAAGATAACTTTTAATTAACCACAGATGGACACAGATTTTTTATGGGGGTTGGGGTATTAGGCAGTTGTGTGGAGTGATGAAAGTTGGTAATCTGGGTGAATCTGTGGCTGGTTCATATTAAAAAAGAAATAGGCCGCAGCTTTTTTTTAAAAAACTAATTGGATTGGAGGAATAATGGCTTGGAGGCTAAGGATAGAATTATTCTGGCACTTGATGTTGATTCTAAGGATAAAGCCATAGGGCTGGTTGAGGATTTAAAAAAACATATTGGGGTCTTTAAAGTTGGAATGCAGTTGTTTAATATTACTGGACCCGGCATAGTTAAGCAAATTAATAGTATGGGAGGCCGGGTTTTTGTTGATTTGAAATTCCACGATATTCCTAATACGGTTGCTGCTGCCGGCAGGGTTATGACAGGATTAGACTGCTATATGTTTAATGTTCATGCTGCTGGGGGACGCGAGATGATGAGTACATTGGTAGCCGAGATTGAAAAGGAAGCAGTAAATTTAGGGGCTGGGGTTCCATTAACACTGGCAGTAACGGTTCTTACGAGTATTTCCCAGGAGCAGCTTGAAAGGGATATGTTTGTTTCGGGATTAAAAGTGGAAGAACTGGTAGTCAGGTGGGCACTGATGGCTAAAGAGTCAGGGATGTCAGGAGTGGTATGTTCGCCCCGGGAAATTAGTGCAATTAGAAAAACCTGTGGGCCTAATTTTGTGATCGTTACTCCAGGGATTCGTCCGGCCTGGTCTGAAAAAAATGACCAAAAACGAATTACTACACCCCGTCAGGCATTAGACATGGGTGCTGATTATATGGTAATAGGCAGACCGATAACTAAAGCCCAAAATCCACGGGAAGCTGCAGAAAGAATAATCGAAGAGTTGGAGGTTTAAATATATGTTGACAAGAGAAGAGGCGGAAACAATTTTTATCAAATCAGGGGCTTTAATGCAAGGGCATTTCAGGCTTACTTCAGGTAAGCACAGCAACCAGTATATGCAGTGTGCTCAGGTTTTACAATATCCCTGGTATACAGAGATGCTTGCTGCACATATTGCCGAACGGTTCAGGCAAGATAGGATAGAATTAGTGGTTGGGCCGGCTATGGGCGGTATTATAGTAGCCTATGAAGTTGCCAGGCAGATGAAGGTCCCAGGTATATTTGCCGAAAGACAGAATGGGGCAATGGTTTTAAGAAGAGGGTTTGAAATTAAACCAGGGCAGCGAGTACTGGTAGTTGAAGATGTGGTAACAACTGGTGGTTCTGTTCACGAGGTTATCGATGTTGTCAATAAATCAGAGGGGAATGTTGTAGGGGTTGCAGTTCTAGTTGATAGAAGCGGAGGGAAAGTTGATTTTGGAGTTAAACAGGAAGCAGTGTTAACTATGGATATACAGGCATGGGAACCACAAGACTGCCCATTATGCCAGGAGGGTAAAATACCCGCTATTAAGCCGGGAAGCCGGACATAATATAGTAGAGAATAAATATTGTGATGGGAGTTGATCACTTTGAAAGTATTCCTCAATGGCAAGGAATTACATTTTGTTCAGGGTGGATACTCATTTGTATTTATGAAACCTTATAAACGCCATCAACATGAGGTTATTAAAAAGGATTATGGTGAGTTAACTATCGAGCTCTATGATAACGGGGTGCAGATTCGAACATTAATAACGAAGCAAGAAGTATCAACCCTTATAAATAGAGAGGTTGCCGTAGACACCAAAAATAAGAAAATTTATATTTTGGAAGATGACAGCAAAATAAAACAAAACCCCGATGGCTCAGTAGAAGTTCTTTCTAATAGTGAATAGAGAATAGATATGGTAGGAAGCCGGTGCGTTGATCTATTCACTGTGTTCTTCTTTTTCGAATAGCTGCTTTATTCTTTCAGGGGTGGGATTGGCGATAATTGTCCAATAGTTGTCATATATAACCATACCAGGTTTGGCACCCTTTGGTTTATATACATTAGCTGTAAAGGTATAGTCTACAGGTACTTTGTCGGCCTGGCTGGCTTTACTATAATAGGCAGCAAAAGCTGCGGCCTCTTCTAAGGTGGAATCGGGAATATCATCAATCGAACTGATGGTTTTTGGGAGCTTTACTATCACATGAGTACCCGGGATTTCTTTTGTATGCAGCCATAGGTCATGGCGTGAAGCCAGTTTTAGAGTTAGAAAATCATTCTGGGTATTATTCCTGCCTACCAGGATTTCCAGTCCATTGGAAGATAAGAACTTTCGAGGTTTACTCTTTTGTGCTTTTATTTTTGTGTGCCGATGACGTTTTTTAAGATACCCTTCCTTCTCTAATTCTTTAATTATTTCATTAAGCTCATCAGAGTGTTCAGCTTGATTTATTGCTATGACCACGGATTCCAGGTAGTCTATTTCCTGCTGATTCTTGAGCATCCGGATTTGTAAATGCTTAATAGCTTTGGTGCTTTTATTATATTTTTTAAAATATCGCTGGGCATTTTGGATAGGAGTATACCTGGGATCGAGTTTTATATTTACCTTTTTATCAGAATAAAAATCGGTTAAGGTTGCTTCCAAATCGCCTTTTTTAAGCTGGTAGTAATACGCAGTTATCAGTTCACCCCAAATTTTATATTTCTTGTTTTCTTTAGCCTGGGCTAGATCACCTTCCTGCAAAAACTTCCTTTTATTAGCTTTATCTAGAAATACTTTTACATTTCGCATCAGGTTAGTTTTCATTGATTCTAACCTGATTATATCTAGTTTATTCTTATAATAGCGATCACAGGCAGTGTTTATTGAAGCAGTTTCAATAAATCTTTGACTGGAAGTTTTCGAAAGGGTGTAGGGCGCAAAATCAACTGCTATATTTTTCTCATATAAAACTCCAGGGTGGTTTTCTCCTTTATTAATGTCTTCCAGTATTTGCTTAAGATGAGTGTAAAGCTTACTTAGCTCAAATTCACCAGATTGCTCAACGGGCATATCCGGGTCAAGTCCAGTATTTAGGCATATTTCTCTGGCTGTAAAAGGGCTGATTCCTGAAAAAACATTAAATAATGATCCTGCCAGGGTTGTGGCTTTAACTGTATTCCACATGGCCTGGGCAAAAGTATCAAGATCCGTATTTAGTGGATTTAGTTTTGCCTGATCAGGCGGGTTTTTATATTCTTTACCTGGAAGTACTTCACGGTAGGAACTGAGATCATGGCCATATTTTTTAATAGCATCAATAATAAGATTGTTTTCAGGGTTTATTAATATAATGTTGGAATGCTTCCCCATGAACTCGCAGATAATCAGTTTTTCCGCCCAATCCTTAAACTCGTTAAGGGCTTCTATTCTTATGTGTACTATTCGTTCAAAGTCAACCTGTTTAATTTCTTTTATTTTGCCACCTTCAAGGTGTTTCCGTAGAAGCATACAAAAAGCTGGCGGAGTTGAAGGGTTTTCCTTTTTACTGGTATTAATATGCATTCTGGCCCACCGCGCATTTGCAGATATCAGTATTTTCGCAGGGCCAATTCCTGGCTGGCGGATGGAAAACATTAATTCGTCTTTTTCCGGTTGATATATTTTGTCTATTCTGGCATTAAAGAGATCAGAATTCAGTTCATTAGTAATAGCTCTAATACAAACTCCATCAAATGGCATCTCCTTAACCTCCTCTAGCTTTGGTTCTCCAATCCTGCGGAAGAAAAAAGCTAACGCTTTTCCCCTTTCCAACTGACCAACTAATGTCAATCTGTTGGTTAATAACAGGATAAAGTATAGCACTATTGCGCTGTTAATACAATGAGAACACTATTTGGAGTATAATTAATAATAATGTTCATAAAGGTCTATAATAATTAAGGATTTTTGCATAATAGCAATTTTAATATCATTAGAACTTTTGCATTCGTAGAGGAGACTTTAGCCTCCGGCTTGATTACCATCCTGGGGCAAAGTGATATGGGAAGTTTTGAATTATACAAGGCTCTATAATTATATAAAGGTGCTAATTTGCGCCTTCCGGGGAAACAGGTGGTGTATTAATGAGTCAAGTAATAAGCCTCTATAAAAATATTTTAGATGAAGTGATAAACCTGGAAAATAAAAAAAGGGAAATTAGTATTCAGATTCTATTAACCAAAAATGAAAGCAAAAGACTAAATTTAATAAGTAGTTTCTTGACCTATGATCTTAACAAACATGAATTATTAGAACGGGCAGCGGTAATAGCGGTTCAGAATAAAGAGTTAAATGTACTAGAACAACTGCAAAAAATGTATTCTCATTGTGAAGATGATGAACTTTTGAATAAAATAAGAAAAGAAATAAAATATATTAAAAGATTCAGGAAAAATATTAATAAAGCAGTAAAATATCCTGATTTCTTGAGTTTTTTTGAGCGCAGGATGATACAAGAAATAAGTAAATATGTAGTAGAACAAGCACGGATTTATGCAGGTTTTCAGTGATAATAATAATAAGACAGTTAGGTGTAATAGATTGTTTAATGTTGGTTTATAAAGAGTTATACATATGCCAAAATTAACCATATAGCCTTGCCCCAGGGATGACAATTATGTCGGAGACTAAAGTCTCCCCTTACGGTTGCAAGAGTACTAATGAGATTATTAATCATTTGACAATTAATACCGGAATACTAACTAACCTAACGATTTTGTCGGATACACTGCCAAAGGCTAATTCTTGAAATTTATTTAGGCGGCGGCTGCCCATTATTACAAGATCATATTTACCATCATTTTCAATTACATCTAATACCAAGGCTGCCGGGTCTCCTCCGCCACGCTTTAGTTTACATTGAATATTCCTGTCATTAAGTATTTTTTCATATTTTTTCAACAGCACCAGTGAATTATGTCTTAATTCATCTAACTTATCCTGGTTGTGTATTTTGGTAATATCAACACTGCTGCTGTTATAAACGTTTAGAAGCACGAGATTCTCAATCACACCGGCTTCCGCAAATTGAGCGGCTTTTGCAACCGCACGATGGGATTGCTCTGAGTCATCAACAGCAACTAATACTTTTTTAAAAACAGGGTTTTCCAAATTAAGCCCTCCTTTATTATTAAATATTAAACCTTGATTTCGCTGCAAAAAGTAGTATTTATATATATTCCGCAGAGGAGACTTCAGTCTCCGGCCAGCCGCAATTCAGGGTTTCAGGGTGGCGACTGAAGCCGCCTCTAAGGTTCTATCCGGTTGTTGCGTTTATCAAAACGCCAGTGCGTGGCCAACTCATCTAAGTAAGGTAACTGCATTAAGTGTTTATTTTCAAACTAATCAACCTTAAACTACACTAAACAAACAGACCAAAAAACCTTGTAGACGTTTGGAGGAGTTTAATATAATAAATGGTATGGGTATTGATTAATAAAATCTATTTATAAGTACAATGCAAGCCAAATCGTCTCTTACTTTATTATATCCAGGCAGTCAAGCTTTAAGGAATATCATATCAAATAGCTTCTATAAATGTTATTTATGTTGTGATTATATCAAAACTTGACTATACTAACAAAATAAATAAAACTATTTAAAAGAGGCTTTGGGAGGTAACGAAATTGAAAAATAAAATTAAAGTAATAGTAACCGGAGCATTGGGGAAAATGGGCTTAGAAACGGTTAAAGCAGTAATAAATGATAATGATCTTGAATTAGTAGGAGCTGTAGATGCCAGAGCTAAAGGAGAAAAGATTTCAACGCTAACTGGTTTAAGTGGCTGTACTATTAAAGTGGAAAGGGATTTGGATGAAGTAATAGATAGGACAAAACCCGATGTAATGATTGATTTTACAAACCCCCAGGCTGTTTTTAATAATAGTAAGACAGCTCTGAATAGACATGTTACCTGTGTGATAGGAACTACAGGTCTAAACGACATAGAAATAAAACACCTGGAAAAAATGTCTGCCGATAAAGAGGTGGGAATTGCCATAATACCTAATTTTGCTATTGGGGCAGTTTTAATGATGAAGTTTGCGTCTCAAGCAGCCAGGTATTTTTCAGATGTAGAAATAATAGAGCTCCATCATGATCAAAAAATGGATGCTCCTTCCGGTACTGCTATAAAAACCGCCGAAATGATTAATCAAAACCGGGGATCACGTCCTCCCAAAAATATCCGAGAATTTGAGAAAATAGCTGGATGCCGGGGTGGTGATGTTGATCAAAT
>CAYZYO010000043.1:0-17788 GCA_964482585.1 uncultured Syntrophomonadaceae bacterium
CTCCCTCACCTGGAGGAGTAGTTACAGCAGCTATATCATCGTTAAACATTTTATCACTTCTCCAAAAATTAATTAGTCTATAATATCTTACCAAATCCTAAAGATATATACACATACCTTGTATTTACCATGTACATAATCCTTAAATAATCAGGTTTATTTATTTACTTTATCCACTAGCAAATATAACAAAAAGACCATTCAAAAAATGATAATGGTCTTTTTTATGTTTGAGCATTTTGCATAAATTAAAACTCACTATGTCATTTTGCCTGGGGATGACAGTTAACCTGGAGACTAAAGTCTCCTCTAAGGGAGCAAGAGTTCTAATGATATAAAATGAATGGTTATTATGCAAAATCCTCATTTATGAACTTTATTATGATCTTTCTATTTTTTTAATGAAATTACTACTTTCCTATTTGGTTCATCTCCCATTGAAAAAGTAGTAACTTGCGGATCCCCCTGAAGAATCGTATGTACTACTCTTCTTTCCTGTGAACTCATTGGTCTCATAACTACATTTTTTTTGGTTCTTTTTACTTTATCCGATAATCTTAATGCTAACACTTCAAGAGATTTTTCTCTTTTTCTCCTATAGTTTTCAACATCTAAAACTACTTGGATTCTATCTTCTCTATTTCTATTAATGACTAGTCCCAGAATAAATTGTAGAGAATTAAGTGTTTCTCCTTTTCTACCGATAAGCAGCCCCATATCTTCCCCTTCAATATTAATTCTTACTCTACCCGCATCCCATTCAACACTAGTTATTTTATAATTAATTTTCATTCTGTTGAGAATCTCTTCTAATTTTTTACGCACTTCTTCTTCCGGTTTTTCTCTAAGTGAAACTTTAACTACTGCGGGTTTTTTTCCTATCCCTAATAATAATCCTTTACTAGGTTCTTCTATTATTTCAATAGCTACATCATCTATTTCACATCCTAGTTCATCTAAGGCAGCTTTTATCGCCTCATCAACGCTTTTTCCTCTTTTTTCGACTATTGTTTGGACTTCCATTGCTTTTCTTTCCTCCTTTGTCCCTCCCTGCTACCTTTTTTTTATCTACAGATATATGCTTATCACTATCTGATTCTACAATATCCCCTTCTATAATTGTCTCCACCTGCATTCCTGTTCCGGTATCAGCATTAACTTTCTTTCTACCAAAATTTACATACATCTGTTGTAAAATTCCCAAAATGTTAAACATAACCCAATATAAAGGTAATCCAGCAGGCATAGTTGCGGCTATCCAGGCCATAAAAAGCGGCATTACATAAAGCATCGTTTTTTGGGTTGGATCTTTAGTATCTACCATTGATATTTTCTGTTGTAAGAAAGTTGTAACTGCTGCTAAAATTGGTAGATAAACAGGTATAAAATTACCCTGACTAACATAATAAGATACGGACTGCCCTATATTAGCAATTCCAAAAAAAGCTGCATGTTCCGCCACTTTAAAATCAAATCCAAATAGTGATTGATAGAAAGCAATAAATATTGGCATCTGTATTAATAATGGTAAACATCCGCCAAAAGGATTTACACCATGTTTTTTATACATCTCCATAATTTTTGACTGCATGGTTTGCGGATCATCTTTATATTTTTCTTGAATATATTTAAGCTTTGGTTGAATCTCTTGCATTCCTCGCATTGATTTCATCTGCTTTTGGGTAAGCGGAAACAATAATATTTTGATAACTATAGTTAATAAAATAATAGCAAGTCCATAATTAGGTAAACCAATGCTTACTGTAATGCCATACATAGTTTGAATTATTTCAGCAAACCATTGTACAAAAGCATGCCACAAAATTTAATCCTGCCTATCATCTCTGATAGCAGGTTTCACCTCCTTAGTGCTTAAGCAAACAAAACAATAATAACTTTTTTAAACAGGAATTTTTGTTTGCTATCTTGGGTGTATGTTTAAGTATGAGCTGGCGAACTTATATCGTTCTTATTAGATGTATCCTTACTTATTAACTTAAGGTACCGGGTCATAACCACCTTCATTTAAAGGATGACATCGGGATATTCTTTTGACAGTAAACCATCCCCCTTTTATTACGCCGTATTTTTCAATCGCCTCAATTGAATACTTTGAACAGGAAGGGTAAAATCGACACGAAGGTTTTAAAAAAAAGGTTGCCTTTTGATATATTTTAATTAAATAAATTAAAAGTTTCTTCAATACAACCCAGCCTTCCGTAATGCATTAATAAAATCCTTTTCAATTTCCTTAAATGAAACATTTTTAATATTATGTCTTGTTACTATTACAATATCATAATTAAACTTGATTTTTTCCTTATTCTTTATTATTATGGCTCTTATTTGCCTTTTAACCCTATTTCTTATAACCGCCGTACCAATTTTTTTGCTGGTTACTATGCCAAAGCGGTTATAAGATAAAATATTTTTCTTAGTAAAAACAATTATATACTTCCCGTGTTTTATTTTTCCATTTTTATATATATTATTATAATCTCTTTTTTTTCTTATTTTATTTTCTTTTTTAACCATTAATACCTTCCCGAATGAAAAATAAAAGGTCGCATAAACGACCTATGCAGATATATTCCTCCTGCCTTTTTTTCTTCTATTAGCCAAGATTTTCCTGCCGCCGGCGGTTTCCATTCTCTTTCTAAAACCATGAACCTTTTTCCTTTGTCTGTTCTTTGGTTGATAAGTCATCTTCATTTTAAAATAATGCCTCCTTGTTATTTCCGATACCTTATAATTATATTTATTTAAACCTCGGTATGTCAAGAATTTTAGGACTTTTATATACTTCTTTTTTTTTTTTTAATCTGTTATGATTATACTATATTTTGCTTTGAGCTTTATTAATCACTTAATTTATTTAAAGTGTTTTTTTTTAATTAAATTTAGATTCTTAAACTGAGGATTTTGCATAATTCAAAATTGCTAATATAGGTAGCTCAACTTATACAACATGTAGTGGGGAAAACGTGTTTTGACCACGATATACAGAAAGCATGCTGTAAAAAAGTAGTTAGCAAAACTCTCAAATTTAAAATTATCCACATTCATTTATCCACAAATTAACAGGAGGACTCAGTAATGTCAAATAGTTATGACTATTCTAATCTGTGGGATACTATTTTACAGTCCATTCGTGAAGAAATAGGCCCTACCAGCTTTGATATATGGTTTTCCATGGTAAAACTTGATAGTGTTCGCAATAATAATTTTTATATAAAGGTTCCCAACTCTCTTACCAAGGATTGGATAGAATCTAGATATCTTGATATAATGCAAAAACACTTAAGAAATTTAACTAATCAAAACGTATGTCTCTTATTAACTACCAATTCTGTTACTGAACAAGAAGAAAAAACCCTATACTTGAATTCAAAATATACTTTTGAATCTTTCGTTGTGGGCAATAGTAATCGTTTTGCTCATGCTGCATGTTATGCTGTTGCTGAATCACCTTCTAAAGCTTATAATCCTTTATTTATTTATGGTGGTGTAGGTCTAGGCAAAACTCATCTTATGCATGCTATCGGCCATCATATTTTTGCCAAAAATGCTTCAGCTTTAGTTATGTATCTTTCATCCGAAAAATTTACCAATGAGTTAATAAGTTCTATAAAAGACGATAATATGGCTGGTTTTAGAAATAAATATAGAAGTATTGATGTTTTACTAATAGACGATATTCAATTTCTGGCAGGAAAAGAACGAACCCAGGAAGAATTCTTTCATACATTTAATACTCTTTATGAATCTAATAAACAATTAGTTATTTCAAGTGATCGTCCACCTCGTAATATCCCTACTCTTGAAGATCGTCTTCGCTCAAGATTTGAATGGGGATTAATAACTGATATAGAACCACCCGATCTTGAAACTAGAATAGCTATATTAAGAAAAAAATCTCAGGTAGAAAATTTTAATATACCTTATGACATACTTGATTATTTAGCTAATTGTATTGAATCTAATATCCGGGAACTTGAAGGAGCTCTCATTCGTTTTATTGCTTATTCTAAGTTAACCAATAAGCCTTTAGATATGAATACGGCCATTGAAGCATTAAAAGATATACTTCCACCTCCGAGACCTAGGAAGATAACTATTGATATGGTTCAAAAATCGGTTGCCGATTTCTATGGCCTTAAAGTAAGTGATTTACTCTCTAAAAAAAGAAATAGACAATTTGCATTTCCAAGACAAATTGCTATGTATGTTTGTAGACGACTTACGGATGCGTCCTATCCTCAAATAGGTGCGAAATTTGGTAATAGAGATCATACAACGGTATTACATGCAAATACTAAAATAGAAAGAGAGATAGCAGAAAACAGCGAGTTAAACATAAAAATAGAAAATATATGCAGAAAAATTGATCCAACTTATCCACGTTAACTTGTTTTTCTATTAACATAGTTATTAAATCACTATAACATAAACTTTTCGGGGGTTATTTGCTTTTATTAACATATCAACAGCTACTACTATTACTACTACTAGTTGTTAATAAATAATAAGAAAACGGTTATAAATATTTTATAATTCTTATGATGATGATTTATGGAGGTTAACAACATGAAAATAATTATTGATAAAAAAGAAATATCTACATTAACCAGTATTGTATATCGGGCAGCATCTAATAAAACCACTATTCCTATTCTTTCTGGTCTTTTTATCAATGCGAATAATGATAGCGGCCTAACGTTAACTGCCACTGATATGGAAATTGGAATTAGAGTATCCACCTCAAATGTTCAAATACTAAACGAAGGAACTATTTTAGTAAATGCTCACTATTTTGCTGATTTTATAAAACTTTTACCTGATACAGATATTTCACTTGAATTGAACCAAGAAAAAACAAAGTTAAATATCAGTTATGGTCGTTCATCTGGTTTTATTAATACTTATAGTGAACAAGAATACCCCAATCTTCCAATTAACAAAATAAAACCAATATTAACATTACCCCAAAATATCCTAAAAAAGGCACTTAGAAAAACTCATTTTGCTGCCGCTGCTAACCACTTTCGTCAAGTTTTTACAGGGGTTTTGTTTGATATAGTGGATAATAAGACTGTTAAAATAATAGCCTCTGATACTCATCGTTTGGCTTACTATGTTCATAATCTTACTGAAGGAAAATTAGAACCAATTAAATTCATAATTCCAAATAGAACAGTCAATGAGCTCCTAAGACTATTAGAAGATAGTAAAGAAATAATTAATATAAGTCTTAGTGAAAACAATATAGTATTTCATAAAGATAATTTCTTAATGGTTTCTCGTTTAATAGAAGGACAATATCCAAACTATGATCAAGTAATACCTAGCACTTTTGGTATGGCAGTTAAAATAAATAGTCATACTCTTTTAAATACCCTGGAAAGAGCAAAAATTATGCCTAGTGACCAAAAACTAAAAATTCAGCATATTCAATTCTACTTTGATAATAGTGAAGCTGTTTTAAGTAGTTACTCAGAGCTTATGGGTGAAATTGAAGAGGTGATAGAGCAAATAGAAATAGAAGGAAAAGGTGATCTTAAAATATCTTTTAATACTAACTATCTATTAGAAGCAGTAAAAATTTTCGAATCAGAATGTGATCAAATTAATATAACATTATCTGATTCTTTAGGACCTGCAATGTTGAAAAATGATAAAGATGAAAATTATTTTTACATAATTGTACCTTTACGTACAAATAACTAATAGGATTAGGAAGTATAACTTGATAATAAATAAAATATATATCCGAAATTTTCGTAATATTAAAGAGATTGAATATGAACCTTATCGGAAATTAAACATATTTTTAGGTGATAATGCTCAGGGCAAAACTAATCTATTAGAAGCAGTTTTTGTTTTGGCAACAGGCTCTTCTTTTCGTACTAAGCAAAATGTCAATTTAATAAAACATGAAGAGAATAGCTTTAATATAAGATCAACTTATATATTTAATAAAAGATTAATAAAATCCAGGTTTGACTATTATAAGTGCGGAAATAAGACATTTGAAATAAATAATAAAAGAACCAACCATAATAATAAAGAGCATCTAAGAATTGTTTTATTTACCCCTGATGATCTTTATTTAATTAAAGGTAATCCATTAAAAAGAAGAAACTTTCTTGATTTTACTTTGAAACAGATATCTAAGGAATATGCTTATAAATTAAATAATTATTCCAAAATTCTAAAAAAAAGGAATTTATTATTTAAAAATGATCAAGCTAATAGTAAAATTTTTAAAATAGTAGAAGATCTATTTATTGAAAATGCAGCCCAGCTAATTTTGGCAAGAATCAATTTTATAAGTATTATAGATAATCTAGCTTTATCTATATTTAAGCAGATAAATAATGAGAATAATTTTATAAAAATGAAATATGCACTGTCATTTCCGATTAATAGTGATAAAATTAATTCTGGGGTTATAAAAGATAAACTAAATGAGCAGGTGAAAGTAAAAAGAGAAAAAGAAATTAATCATAAAAGGAGCTTAATAGGACCACACCTCGACGATGTTCATATCTATATAGATAACAGGATGGCTCGTCTATTTGCTTCTCAAGGACAACAGAGAAACATTATTATAAGTCTTAAATTAGCAGAAATCTATACCATAAAAAAATTATTTGGTTTTTATCCAGTATTTTTGCTAGATGAAGTATTATCTGAGCTAGATGATAATAAACAGAGGCTTTTAATGAACTACCTTATTAATGCAGAATTTCAAAGTTTTCTTACTACAGTAAATTTAAAACATAATATCAATAATCAAATATCAATAATCAAAAACGGTTATTTAGAGAGAAAGGGGCATTAAAATGTATATACATTTGGGAAATAATTATATTATTTCTTTAAAAAAAACTATAAGCATCTTAAATATTATTCCACCAATATCTAATGATCTTAAAGAGATTATAGAAATTGCTCAATTGGAAAAAAGACTGATTAATATTAGTGAAAAGGGAAAAGAAAAAACATTAGTACTATGTGATAATAAGGTTTATCTATCTCCGATTTCTTCAAATACCTTATATAAAAGAGCAATCAATATAAAAAGGGGGTCTCTAGATTTTGAACAATACCCAAAATGTTTATAATGCCTCTAATATTCAAGTATTAAAGGGACTTGAAGCCGTTCGTAAAAGACCGGGTATGTATATAGGGTCAACAGGATCTAAAGGATTACATCACCTGGTTTTTGAAATTGTTGATAATAGTATTGATGAGGCCGTAGATGGTTATTGTGATGAAATAAAAGTAGTGATTCATAAAGATAGCAGTGTAAGTGTTTGTGATAATGGAAGAGGTATCCCGGTAGATAATCATCCAGTAATGGGCATTCCTGCTTTAGAAGTTATTTTAACCACATTACATTCAGGAGGAAAATTTGGTGGAAGTGGGTATACCATTTCTGGAGGACTCCATGGTGTTGGATTATCTGTTGTTAATGCATTATCCAGCCGAATGGAAGTAATCGTAAAACGTGATGGACAAGAATTTAAACAGGCATATAAAAAAGGAAAGCCGGTTAGCGGCATAATACCATGTGGAAAAACTAAAGAAACCGGGACAAGTATTCATTTTTTCCCTGATGAACAGATTTTTGATGCCATAATTTTTGAAAATGAAATAATAATGCAGCGACTAAGGGAATTATCCTTTCTAAACAAGAAACTAAAAATTGTTTTTGTTGATGAAAGAGAAGAATCAGCAGTTAATAAAGAGTTTTTTTATCTGAAGGGTTTAAAAGATTTCGTTGCCTATATCAATAAAAAAAAAGAGGTAATAAACAACCAGCCTATATTTTTCAAAAATAAGAAAAATGATGTTATCGTTGAAGTAGCTATACAATATAATACTGGTTACCGGGAAAATATATACTCATTTGCCAATAATATTCGCACCCAGGAAGGTGGAACACATGAAATAGGATTTAAAAATGGATTAACCCGGGTCGTAAATGAGTATGCCAAAAAGAATAATATATTAAAGGAAAATGATACTAATCTGACTGGGGAAGACATTAGAGAAGGTATGAGTGCAATTATATCAGTTCTGGTAAAAGACCCACAGTTTGAAGGACAAACCAAAACTAAATTGGGTAACACTTATATAAGAGGGATAGTGGAAAGCTCTCTATATGAGAATATGGAAGATTTCTTAAATGAAAATCCGAGTATAGCCCGCAAAATAATAGACAAGGCTGTATCGGCACGAAGGGCTAGAGAAGCCGCTAAAAAAGCCCGTGAACTCACTCGCCGTAAAAGTGCACTGGAATCGACTTCTTTACCTGGAAAACTAGCAGATTGCAGCAGTAAAGATCCCAGTTTGTCAGAGCTGTTTATTGTCGAGGGAGATTCAGCTGGAGGTTCAGCCAAGCAGGGTAGAGATAGGAATTATCAGGCTATCTTACCTCTTAGAGGTAAGATACTTAATGTTGAGAAATCTCGGCTGGATAAAGTCCTATCAAGTCAAGAGATAAGAAATTTAATAACGGCAATGGGGACTGGGATTGGCGAAGACTTTGATATAAAAAAAGCCCGTTATAATAAATTGATTATTATGACAGATGCAGATGTAGATGGATCTCATATCAGGATTCTACTTTTAACCTTTTTTTATCGTTATATGAAAGAACTAATAGAAAACGGTTATGTGTATATTGCTCAACCTCCGCTATACGGCATTAAAAGGGGCAGTGATATTCATTATTTTCAGCTGGAGGACGAAATGAATAATTATATTGAAAAATCCGGCAAAAAGTGGAGTATACAAAGGTATAAAGGTTTAGGAGAAATGGATCCGGAACAGTTATGGAATACAACTATGAATAGTGAGAACCGTACTTTAATAAGAGTTACCATTGATGATGTTTTAAGGGCAGATGAAATTTTTTCTGATTTAATGGGAGACAATGTAGAACCGCGAAGGGAATTCATTCAGGCCAATGCTAAATATGCAGTAAACCTGGACATTTAAAAAGAGAAGTTATTTAAGTAAGATATTAGAAGGTGATTATACTTGGCAGAAGATAGTTTATTTGACAGGATTAAACATATAGATATTGAAAAAGAAGTAAAAAAATCCTTTTTGGAATATTCAATGAGTGTTATAGTATCTCGAGCTATACCTGATGTAAGAGATGGATTAAAACCAGTTCATAGGCGGATTCTCTATGCTCTTTATGATCAGGGAATGACCCATGACAAGCCGCATAAGAAATCAGCTAATATCGTTGGAGAAGTAATGGGTAAATATCATCCTCATGGAGATGCAGCAATATATCAAACAATGGTTAAAATGGCACAGGATTTTTCAATACGTTACCCTTTAATCGATGGGCACGGTAATTTTGGATCGATTGATGGAGATGCAGCAGCAGCTATGAGATATACGGAAAGCAGGATGTCGGGAATAGCTGCTCAGATGGTTGTTGATATAGAAAAAGACACTGTCGAATGGGGCCCTAATTATGATGACAGCAGAAAGGAACCAAAGGTTCTACCTGCTCGCATACCCAATCTTTTAATAAATGGGTCTTCAGGGATAGCAGTTGGTATGGCTACTAACATTCCTCCACATAATATTTCCGAGATAATAGAGGGTTTAAAAATTTTAATTAATAAACCGGAATCGAGTATTGAAGAATTAATGAAAACAGTCCCGGGACCAGATTTTCCAACTGCGGGTACTATTATGGGAACCCAGGAAATAAAAAAAGCCTATGAAACAGGTAGGGGAAGTATAAAAATAAGAGCCCGTTACGAGATGGAAGAAAAAAAGAATAGGAATTCCATAATTATTACTGAGATCCCCTATCAGGTTAATAAGGCCCGGTTGGTCGAAAAAATTGCTGAATTAGTTAAAAACAAAAAAATAGAAGGTATAGTTGATCTGCGTGATGAATCAGATAGAAATGGGATACGTATAGTAATTGAAGTTAGAAAAGACATAAATATTAAAGTTCTAATAAACAAGCTGTATAAACATACCCAAATGGAAGTAAGTTTTGGTGTAATTATGCTGGGGTTAGTTCATGGACAACCCAAGATTCTAAATTTAAAGGAGATGATGAACAATTATATTGAACACCGCCAGGAAGTAATTACCCGCAGAACTAAATACGAATTAAAAATAGCTCTAAATAGACTACATATTGTAGAAGGGTTGCGTATAGCATTAAATAATCTGGATGAAATAATTGAGCTGATAAAAAACAGTAAAGATCGGGAAAATGCCAGGAAGACGCTTATTGATCGATTTCAACTTACTGAAATACAGGCTAATGCTATTCTAGATATGAGACTTGCGCAACTTACAGGATTAGAAAGGAATAAACTAGAACAGGAACATCAGGCACTATTGTCTAAAATAGATGATTATGAAGATATATTGGCCAGACCTGAAAGAGTACTGGCAATAATCAAAGAAGATCTAGATGATATAAAAAACAAATATGGCGATAAAAGAAGAACTGAAATTAGCTATGAAAGTACTAATTTCGAGTTAGAAGATTTTATTGAAGACCATGAGGTAGTTATTACCCTTAGTAATCGTGGTTATATAAAAAGGCAGGCACTTGATATATATAGATCCCAAAAAAGGGGTGGAAAAGGAATAAGCTCTAGTAATATTAGAGCCGAGGATTTTGCGCATAATATTATAGTAACATCAGTCATGGCAAACATACTGTTTTTTACTAATCAAGGTAGAGTTTTTTCGGAAAAGGCTTACCAGATTCAAGAAACCTCTCGCCAGGCAAAAGGAATGCCGCTTATAAATTTTTTAGAATTAAAACCACAGGAAAAAGTAACTACTATTGTAGCGGCAAGGGATTTTGATGACCGACATTTATTAATGGTTACTAAAAAGGGAGCAATAAAAAAAGTTAAGCTGTCTGTTTTTGCAAATATCAGGAAAAATGGATTAATAGCCATAAATCTCCATGATGATGATGAACTGGTAGGGGTTAGACGAGTAGACAAGAAAGATAAAATTATGCTGGCTACATCTAATGGATTGACTATAATGTTTGATGAAAAACAGGTAAGGCCTATGGGAAGGACAGCTGCCGGTGTAAGAGGAATAAGGCTTACCGGGGAAAATATGGTCATAGGTATGGATAAGTACCGTGAAGGAGCTTATGCTTTACTGGTAACAGAAAAAGGCTATGGAAAGAGAACCCTGCTAAGTGAATTTAAAACTCAAAACCGGGGAGGAAAAGGGTTAAAGTCTATTCAAGTTAGTCCGAAAAATGGACACTTAGTGGGATTTAAAATAGTATCAGAAGACGAAGAGCTGGTAATTCTCACGAGAGAAGGACAGCTTATACGCTTGGAAGTTGATGATGTTTCCCTGCAAAAACGGTATTCCCGGGGAGTTTTATTAATGCGGTTACCGGAAGAAGATCGAATTGTAGGTATTGCCAGGTTTAAAACCGAGAAAGAGGAATAAAAGAAGAGAGTTTAAGGAAAAGGTGAAAACAATGCTAACCCCGGTATTAAAAGTAGCAGCTATTCATGACCTTTCGGGTTTTGGAAGGGCTTCATTATCAATAATAATTCCAATTATATCTACAATGGGAATACAGGTCTGTCCAGCCCCAACAGCTATTCTTTCGACTCACACCGGGGGGTTTGAAAACTATACTTTTATTGATCTGACTGAAGATTTAGAAAAATATCTAGAGCACTGGAAGGAACTTAAAATTAGATTTAACTGTATTTACACCGGGTTTTTAGGATCACCCCGGCAGATTACAATTATCTCCAATTTTATTAATAATCTAGCATTCCACAATCCCTTAGTAGTCATTGATCCGGTTATGGGAGATAATGGTTTATTGTATAAAACAATGACTGGTGACATTGTAGAAGAAATGTGCCGCTTTGTTAATCTAGCAGACATAATAACCCCTAATTATACTGAAGCCGCTTTTCTATTGGGGGAAAAATATAAACCGTATATTAAAGAAGCTGAAATAAAAGAATGGCTCTGTCGTCTTTCAAACATGGGACCAAAAACAGTAATAATAACTAGTGTACCAGCTTTAGCAGGAAAAGAAGGTACCAATGTAGCCGCATATGATAGAGATGATGGGAGATTCTGGAAGGTTAAATGTGACTATATTCCAGCACATTTTCCGGGGACTGGAGATGGTTTTACCAGTGTTATTGTCGGCAGCATACTTCAAGGGGATAGTCTTCCAATTGCTTTAGATAGAGCGGTGCAGTTTATCACTCAGGCTATTAGAGCCAGTTATGGGTATAAGTATCCTGAAAGAGAAGGAGTCTTATTGGAAAGGGTTTTAGATAATCTTAAAGCACCGGTAACCATAAGCAGTTATGAGATATTATAATGTTGAAAACAACTTGCAAACAAAAAAATAATATACTATAATTATGAGAAATTTTAATAAGATAAATGCAATGAAAGGGAATAGTAAAAATTATTACTAGATTAGAGAGCTGGTAGATGGTGAAAACCAGACTAGAATGATTTTGAATCCACCCTGGAAGCAGGCTGTGAAAGCAGTTCCGGTAGTAACGTTAAAACTATTTAAGTGGGTATTTTGTATACTAACAAGGGTGGCAACGCGGGCAAACCTCTCGTCCCTGAGATGGGATGAGAGGTTTTTATATATTATTATTATAATCCAAGGAGGTTTTTTTAAATATGATTGGAGAACAATACTTATTACTCCCAGGACCGACTCCGGTACCCGAAAGAGTGTTACGGGCAATGGCTAAACCAATGGTTAACCACCGGGGACCAGAATTTAAACAGATTTTAACAGAAGTAACCGGTAATATAAAAAAAATATACCGGACTAAAGAAAATGTTTTAATTTATCCTGCATCAGGTACTGGAGCACTAGAGGCAGCGGCAGTAAATTTTTTATCTCCAGGTGATAAAGTTCTTTCAATATCAATAGGCGTATTTGGAGACCGGTTTGCAAAAATAGCAGAAGAATTTGGAGCCAGGGTAGAGAAAATTAACTTTACATGGGGAACTCCTGCTGATCCCGAAGTTATTAAAAAGAGAATTAATCAGGATACCAATAAGGAAATAAAGGCCATACTTATAACCCATAATGAAACATCTACAGGTGTTTTCAATGATATAAAAACTATTAGAAAAGCCATAATAGATCATCCGGCATTATTTATGGTTGATGCAGTAAGCGGATTAGCAGCAGTCGATTTAAAAATGGACGAATGGAATTTAGATGTTGTAGTAAGCGGATCGCAGAAGGCATTTATGATGCCACCAGGATTAAGTTTTATCGCCTTTAATGAAAAGGCTTTAAAAGTTCATGAAAAAAGCAGTAATCCAAAATATTATTGGGATATAACTTCAGGATTAAATTATCTAGAAAAGGGACAAAATCCCTATACCCCGGCTATATCTCTTTATTATGGATTACAAGAAGCACTAAAAATGATGTTAGAAGAGGGAATAGATAACATTCTTAAAAGACACAGAGATTACCGGGATATGGTTAGAGGTGCGGTAAAAGAAATGGGTCTAGAACTATTAGCTGATGATATATCAGCATCTACTGCTCTAACGTCAGTGATCGCACCAGATAAAATAGGAGCCAATAGAATTCGAAAAGATATGAGTGAAGAATTTAACATGGTTTTAGCTGGAGGACAACAAAGGTTAAATGATGTTATTTTTAGGATAGGACATCTAGGATATGTAAGGGAACTGGATCTTTTTGCCGTACTGGCTGCTTTAGAAATTACACTGGTAAAATCAGGATGTGAGTTGGAACTAGGAGCTGGAATTAAAAGTGCTCAAAAATTCCTGTTTAAGAAATATAGTTAGAATAAAACTCAGAAAGGAGAAAAAAGAGTGGAAAAGAAAAAGGTAATAGTAAGTGAGAGAATAGCTGAAGAAGGACTAACTTTATTAAGAAGTGAGCTAGAAGTTGATTATCGTGATGGAATTTCCAGAGAAGAGCTCCTGAGTATAATAGATCAATACGATGCTTTAATTGTTAGAAGTGTTACTAAAGTGGATGAAGAATTGATAATGCAGGGTAAAAAGTTAAAAATTGTAGGTAGGGCCGGAAATGGAATTGATAATATTGATGTAGATGTCTGTACCAGGTACGGGGTAATAGTTGCCAATACACCTGACAGCAATACTATATCAGCAGCTGAACAAACAGTAAGTTTATTGCTTTCATCGGCAAGAAATACTGCCTGGGCTAGTAACTTTCTAAGAACCAATAAATGGGACCGGAAACCATTTAGGGGAGTTGAGCTTTATGGTAAAACAGTAGGTATAATTGGATTGGGCAGAATTGGTTCCATGGTGGCTACCCGGTTAAAGTCTTTTAATATGAAAGTAATAGCTTATGATCCATATATTTCGGATGACCGTTTTAAGCGATTTGGAGCCGAGAAAAAAGAAAACCTGGAAGAGTTAATTAAAGAATCAGATTTCATTACCGTACACACACCCAGAAATGAAGAGACTATGCATATGATAAACGAAGAAATACTCCAATTGGCTAAAGATGGAGTAAGAGTAGTAAATTGTGCCCGGGGTGGGATAATAGAGGAAGAGGCTTTACTTAAGGGTTTAGAAGCGAAAAAAATTGCCAGTGCCGGGTTGGATGTATTTGAAAAAGAACCGGCAGTAAACAATCCGCTATTTAAATTTAATAATGTAGTATGTACACCTCATTTAGGAGCCGATACATTTGAGGCTCAGAAAAGAGTAGGGGAAAATATCGCGGAGCAGGTAATAAAAGCCCTTAGAGGAGAGATAGTTCCCAATGTGGTAAATCTACCCACAATGCTTAATGAAGAATTAGAATATCTGAAACCATATATTAGTCTGGCTGAAAAAATGGGACAAATATATTATCAAATAGAAAAATCACCTATAGAAAGGGTTGAGTTAACCTTTAGTGGACCTATAACTCAAAATGAAACCGAAATGCTAACCGTAGCTTTTCTAAAAGGACTATTAGAGCCAGTCATGTGGGAAAAGGTCAATTATGTTAATGCTCGACTCATGGCAGAAGACCGGGGTATAAAAGTTTTTGAAAGAAAAGAAGAACAAAGCCCGAAACGTTATAAAAACCTGGTTACTGCCAAAATTGTTAAAGACGGTTTCGAGCTAGAAATTGCAGGAACCCTTTCCAGAGCAAGAAATCCGTTGCTTGTCGAACTTTTCGGTTATGAAACCGAGAGCACCCTTGAAGGATATATCTTGGTGGTAAATCATGAGGATCGGCCCCGGGTAATAGGTCCTTTTGCGACCTCGCTTGGAGATGCGGGGGTAAATATTGCGGGAATGAAAGTAGCACGTAAAAGCAAGGGAGAAGTAAGCATTATGATTATTAATGTCGATAACAAAGTAGAAAAAACAGTCCTTAAAGAATTAAGCCAACTTGATGGTATTATTGGAGAGCCAAAACTATTATTCTTTTAAAAGAATAATAGTTTAAATACGGCAAAAGTATTACCGAATTTCAGGACAGGAGGAAGATATTGTGTTAGATGCCAAAATAATTAGAGCTAATCCAAATAGAATAAAACAAGAGCTCAAGAAGAGAAATCTTACGGCTGCCCTCGATGAGTTCTTATTATTGGATGAAAAAAGGCGTAGTCTTCTCTCTAAAGTTGAGGAAATGAAAAGTTTCCGTAATGCTTCTTCACAAGAGGTAGGAAGAATGAAAAAAGCAGGAAAAGATCCAACTGACTTGATGGAAAGGGTTAGAACAATTGGGCAGGATATAAAAGCCTTTGATGAGCAGTTGAAACTAGTTGAAAATGAAATAGAAAAAATATTATTAAACCTACCTAATATTCCACATGAATCAGTACCTGTAGGGGATGAAGAAAGTAATGTAGAAATTCGGCGATGGGGGAAACCAAGGAATTTTGACTTTGAGCCTCTTGCCCATTGGGACTTAGGACCTAATTTAGATATAATGGATTTTGAAAGGGCAGCCAAATTATCAGGAGCGAGGTTTACTGTTTATAAGGGATTGGGAGCCCGGCTGGAAAGAGGTATAATAAACTTCTTCCTTGATATTCATACAACAGAACATGGTTATAAAGAAGTATTGCCTCCATTTATGGTAACGGCAGATTGCATGATAGGAACCGGGCAACTCCCTAAATTTGCAGAGGATATGTTTAAGATTGATGGACGGGAAATGTATTTAATTCCAACAGCCGAAGTACCACTGACTAATCTACACCGGCAGGAAAACCTGGATTTAAACGATCTCCCGTTGTATTTAACTGCGTATACTCCGTGCTTTAGAGCTGAAGCAGGATCACATGGAAGGGATACCCGCGGGGTTATCCGGCAGCATCAGTTTAACAAAGTTGAACTGGTTAAAATAGTTGAGCCGCATTTTTCTTATGATGAACTAGAAAAACTGACTATAGATGCTGAAAAGGTATTACAACTCTTGGGACTTCCTTATAGGGTAGTAGTTTTGAGCACAGGGGACCTGGGATTTTCCGCTGCTAAAACTTATGATATTGAGGTTTGGATGCCCAGTTACAATAATTATAAGGAGATATCTTCTTGTTCTAATTGCGAAGACTTTCAGGCCCGGAGGGCAAACATAAGGTATCGTAATGTCCAGGGAAAACTGCAATATGTACATACCCTTAATGGGTCAGGGGTAGCCGTAGGTAGAACAGTGGCCGCTATCCTGGAAAACTATCAACAGAAAGATGGATCTGTTATCATTCCAGCAGTTTTAAGGCCATATATGGCAGGAGTTGAGATAATTGGGAACTCATCGTAAAAATTAAGGCCTTTTAAAGTGGGTGTATTTTGCAGCTACTATTTTTTCCTTGCAGTTTTAAAATAGCTTTTGGTTTAGATCGGAGTCTTTTGTCGATATAGTTGAGAAAATTCTTTATGGATTAAATGTACTATAGTCTTTTATTGACAATAAAAAAACGCTATGATATACTGTCCATTGCATTGAGAATGCGTACAGCCATTCTTGATGGAGGGGTGTCCGAGCGGTTGAAGGAGGCGGTCTTGAAAACCGTTGAACCTTTGCGGGTTCCGTGGGTTCGAATCCCACCTCCTCCGCCATTTTACAAGCATAAATGCTATATTAGTAGGACTAATAGTAGCCTTTAATTACATTCTTAATGGAGAGATGGCCGAGTTGGCTGAAGGCGCTCGCCTGCTAAGCGAGTAGACGGCTTAAAACTGTCTCGAGGGTTCGAATCCCTCTCTCTCCGCCATAATAAGCGCCCGTAGCTCAGCTGGATAGAGTGACAGGCTACGAACCTGGAGGTCGGGGGTTCGAATCCCTCCGGGCGCGCCATTTTTATAATTAGTAATTAGTAATTAATAATTAAGGAAGAAATGCACGGCATTTCTATTATTCTTTAATAAAGGAAAGCGTTAGCTTTCCTACAACAATTACCAATTATTCATTACTAATTATTAATTAAATCTGCGCCCGTAGCTCAGGAGGATAGAGCAGCGGTTTCCTAAACCGCGTGCCAGGGGTTCGAGTCCTCTCGGGCGCACCATGGCGGTGAATCCCTTGAAAAGGGATGAATTATATATGACAAAGGCTCTGGAACTGGCTCGCAGGGGATACCTGCGGGGAGAGGTTCCAGTTGGGGCTTTAGTTGTAGAAAATGATGATATAATAGCCTGGGCTTGCAATGAAAAGGAAAGACGTTCAGATGCAACCGCTCATGCTGAAATGCTGGCTTTGCAGAGAGCAGCAGCTTACCTGGGAAAATGG
>CAYZYO010000044.1:0-17471 GCA_964482585.1 uncultured Syntrophomonadaceae bacterium
CCTATCCTGGCATATCTAACTGTTAACTGGTAATAATGAAATATAAGGCCTGACAGTACCCCTAGAAAGAGAGTAAGCAAAAATGCCTCTATCTGGGCAAAAAGCCCTGACAAACAAATTCCTCCTTTATAATTTTAGCTTAGACTGGAAAAATAAATTAAAGAGTTGCAATATTATTTTATAAGTCGGTTTAATATACTTTTGCCTTTAGTTTTTAAATCAGAGCCCTGGGCCTTATATTCAATACCGGTAATGCTTCCTTCAATCATCAGCCTGCCTTCATCCAGGTTCAGCATACTTATGTGCATTTCTTGTCCCACAATATTTAGATATCCCATGCTGGTCTCGAGAATTATTTCTTCATCATCAAAGGTATTGACTTTACTGACCCCCGTAAGTTCCATTTTCCTGCGATTGCTTAACTTGATACTATGTTCAGACATTTTTTCGCCTCCTTGTAAGCTTTTTATAAAAATAATATTTTAAAAAAATATTATTTATTCAGGGTAAACAATTATTTTTGGGTCTTGTCTTACACCGATACTCCGTTTTCTTAATAAAAATATGCTTTAAATAATAATTTATACCTAATAATTAAGAGTTTTGCATAATTTAAAAAGCCGGCATGTCATCCTGAGGTTTTGATCTCAGGATGACAGTACTAAAATACCTGTCTAATGATACAGAAAAGCTAAAAATAACAGCCTGCTAAAAAAAGCCAAAAAAAAATTGTCCTGTTAATAACAGAACAATCTATTGTTCAATAATACGATACAAGTTTGTCGCCTCACCTGCCCTGACATTATCCCTAACGTCAAGGACTTCAAAAACTGATTCCCGCTGTCCCAGCTGAAGAGTAATAATATCTCCCTTTTTCACCTTACTTGATGGCTTAGCTATCTTGCCATTAATTAATACCCGTTCATTGCCTGCAAACTCCCTGGCAACAGTACGTCTTTTTACTATCCGGGATACCTTAAGATATTTATCAAGTCTCATTATCACTGTAACAAATCTTTGAGTGCTTTTCCGGCTTTAAATGCAGGAACAACAGTTTCAGGAATATTTATTTCTTCTCCAGTTTGCGGGTTTCTCCCTTTTCTAGCCTGTCTTTGTCTTACCTCAAATGTCCCAAAACCCATAAGCTGCACTTTATTTCCAGTCTTTAACACTTCTTCAACGGTATCAAAAAAAGCATTAATTATTTTTTCCGTATCTTTTTTAGTTAAACCGCTTTTAGCACTAATCTCTCCTACTAATTCCGTTTTATTCATATTTTACCTCCTTAGTTTTATAGTTATACTATTCTTGGTTATTATTAAATATCCTTTGTGCTTAAACTAAAAATTGATTTCACTATGAAAAAACTAACCGGAGACTAAAGTCCTCTCT
Organism: uncultured Syntrophomonadaceae bacterium; assembly: GCA_964482585.1. GTDB lineage: Bacteria > Bacillota > Syntrophomonadia > Syntrophomonadales > Syntrophomonadaceae > CAYZYO01. The sequence continues at coordinate 1,393 of CAYZYO010000044.1, forward strand.
ACACAAGAATTAGAGATTCTACCGTGAACCAAGTTTGGGTTCTTGTTGCTTAATAGCCTTTATGTTTAGCTTCATCCCAAATTTTATCCATTTCAGACAGATCTAAATCGGAAAAACTTTTTCCTCTTTTTTTTATCTCAGTCTCTATATAGGTAAACCGGCGGGCAAATTTATCATTAGAAGCCTGCAGTGCTTCTTCTGGATCTATGTTATTCATTCTGGCAATATTAACTAAAGCAAAAAACATATCTCCGGTTTCTTCTTTTTTCTCGGTATCATTAGTCGCTGAACTAAGCTCATCGACTTCCTCTTTAAATTTCTCAACTGCTCCATTTACCCGGGGCCAATCAAATCCAACCCGGGCTGCCTTTTCCTGCATCTTCATAGCCCGCATTAATGCCGGCAGCATTTTGGGGATACCTTCTAATAAGTATTCTTTTCCCTCTCTTTGTTTGAATCCCTCCCACTTGTCCATAACATCATCACTGGTTTTTAAATCCATCTGGCCAAAAACATGCGGGTGCCGATCAATCATTTTCTTGCTGACCGTTCGCGCAACATCAGCGAAACTAAAATACCCTTCACGTTTTGCCAGAGCAGCATGAAAAACAACCTGTAATAATAAGTCTCCCAACTCTTCTTTAAGTTTATTCATATCTGACTCTTCAATTGCTTCAATAACTTCATAACATTCTTCTATCAGATACCTTTTTAAGGATTCATGGGTTTGCTCCTTATCCCAGGGACACCCATCTGGAGCCAGCAGCCTGTCCAATACCTGCAAAAGCTCCTCTATTGCGCCAGCACTCATGAAACTCACTTCCTTTAACTTCCTTTATTATTACACTTGTTGTTTACACTAATTAGACCTTACTTGAGCCTTTGCTATTAAACTCCTTTTAATTCCTATACTCCTTTTATAATTCTTTTAACCATATTAATATCTAATTCTTTTAACCCGAATAGTAATAAACCATAAATCCCAATTCCAATAATTATCGCAATCAGGGTGGAAATATGAGAATTTATCTCTGCTCCTACCAAAAAATAGTAGGAGACTTTTACTCCTATCGCCATGATTACAGTAACAATTGTAATTTTAATTAATCTTAATACTTCATAGTTTATGCCGGTCATTTTTCTTAAATAGAATATATTTAAAAAAGAACCGGCCATAAAAGCGAGTACGGTGCCTATAGCCGCGCCTTTAATATTTAACATGGGAATGCTGGTAAGGCTGTAATTAAAAATAACCTTTAAGATCCCGGTCACTACCAGATGACGCATAGCTACTTCCGGGTGTCCTATTCCCTGCAGCCCGGCACTTGATAATTGAAATACTGCTAACATAATACATGAAAAAGCTAATGGTTCAAGAGGTATCCCGGCTTCAGGGGTTGCATAAAGAAGATCACAGATTGGAAAAGCCAGTATATAAAGCCCGGCAGCACATGGTAAAGAAATAAGCATTCCTGCCCTGAATCCATAATTAATCCGACTGGTTAATAGGTTGTTCTCTTTTTTAGCCAAGGCCTCAGAAACTGCTGGTACTAAACTGGTTGCTATGGATATAGTGAAAATAGTCGGCAGGCTGATAAGGACTGCTGCCATCCCAGCTAAGTGACCATACAAGGCAGTAGCATGAGAAGTATTGTACCCGATTGCTATTAACCGGCCAGGTACAATAACCGCATCCAGGATCTGGACCAGGGGTAGGACTACCGCCCCAAAGGATACCGGTACTGCCAAACGCACCATTTCTTTAGCCAGATCAATTGAACTGGTTCCTGAATATAACAGCGTTTCTCCAGGTTTAGTTTCGTTTCTTTGAAAACGGTAGTAGTAAACAGCAAGTACAATCAGCCCACTTATTCCTCCTACAACCGCCCCAAAAGTAGCCCCTGCAGCTGCATATTCCAGGCCGCGGGGAAAGAGCAAAAAAGCTAATATCAATACTGCGCCAACTCTAAACAACTGCTCTATAACCTGGGAAACTGCAGTAGGTATCATTGATTGATGCCCCTGGAAATAGCCCCGGAAAACCGACATCATGCCGGCAAAAAAAATGGCTGGGGCTACAGCTAAGATAGGTAAGTAAGCCCGGGAATCTTTTAAAACACTGCCAGCAAAAAAATGGGCTGAATTCATTACTATAAAGGTTAATAAGAGACCAAAAATAAAAAGTATACAAAGGGAAACCTTAAATATTTTTCTGCTGTCCCCGTTATATCCCTGGGTTTCTTTTCTGGAAACTAAAACTGAAATCGCTACTGGTACTCCTGCGGTAGCCAGTGCTAAAATAGTTGTATAGATGGGATAGGCCATCTGATAAAGACCCATTCCTTCTCCACCTAAGAGCCGGGCTAATGGAATACGATATATGGCTCCCAGTAATTTACTGATTGCCCCGGCAATACTAAGCACCATGGCTCCTTTAAGAAAATTCTGCTGCATTATGTTCCTCCCCATTATCGTGAGGTATATTATACCACAGTAATACCCTGGAAGTAAGCTATGAGACGTTAAGGCATAACTTAATCTGTGTACAAATACTCCTCACAATTATAAACACCAAAAGAAGCGATCTTAAAAATAAGACCGCCTCTTTTTAAAGCTAAAATGCTACTGCTCCATCTGTTTAGCCAGAAATCCGGCTGCGGTTTCTGCCAGCTTAACCTCCAGGTCTCCAAGTTTTACTCCCGCTTCTTTGCTGACGATGATAACTGCTCCAATAGGATCTCCTTGACTGATAATTGGCGCTATCACCTGAGATTTAATGGTGTATTCCCTATCCTCATTCTGGATAATATGAACACTTTCATCATCTGGTGCTGCCAGATCATTCATTATTAAAGTAGTTCTTTCTTCAAGTGCTCTTTCAACCGCATTGCCAATTGCCTTATTTAGAAATTCTCTTTTATTGGATCCAGCTATAGCAATTATAACATCTCTGTCAGCAATTAAAGAAATGTGCCCTATAGTTTCGTGCAGAGAATCTGCATATTCTTTAGCAAAATCTCCCAGTTCTCCTATGGGAGAATATTTTTTTAATATAACTTCACCTTCTCGATCAACAAAGATCTCTAGAGGGTCACCTTCACGGATACGTAAAGTCCTACGTATTTCCTTGGGTATGACAACCCTTCCCAGGTCATCTATTCGGCGAACGATTCCTGTTGCTTTCAATTTACTATTATCCCTCCTTTTTCACTAAATTAATGATGTTGATTTTCTTTCTCAATCATAGTATATAACTCAAAATCCCCTTTTATTCACTTTTTACCATCAAGCCTAAAAAATATTTTACTTTATCACTATTAATACTTCTATTAACAACTGTAACCAACTAGTATTTTCCCGGCAGGCATATACCGTAGAGGAGACTTCAGTCTCCTCTAAATACCGTTATTATCCAGCTATTTTTTAGGTAGTTCTGGAATATAAATAATAGTTTTGCATAAATAACCTGTTTGATGTACAAACTTATTACGAAATCTTAATAAATGCTTTAATAATTATTAATTGAATGGTAGGGAACTCATTATGCGCTACCTTAATGAGAATAAAAAACAAAAAAATAAAAACCAGGCCCACGAAATAATTGCAGAACCGGTATCAGTGAACATCCAGGATAATATTGATAAACTAAAAGTTTTGCTTGATAACTGCTCCGATTCAGTAATCCGGGAGTTTAGGTTTGGCCGGCAAAAGGATATAAGATGTGTTCTGCTTTATTTTGATGGACTGGTTGACCGGGCGGAAATTGAAGAAAACCTCTTAAGGCCTATGCTATTAGAACTTAATATGATTGATACCCAAACCAAGCCCCTTGATGGTCAAAATCTCCTGCAGGAAATTCAGGACCGGGTATTATCACTGGCGGAATTAGAACAGCTTTCAACCCTCCAGGATTTATGTCACCATATAAACTCAGGAGATACGGTACTGTTAATCGACGGCAGTGATAAGGGCCTGGTAGCCGGAACCCGCTTCTGGCAGGGCCGCGCTGTTGAGTCTCCGGAAAACGAATCGGTTATTCAGGGCCCTAAAGAAGGATTTACAGAAACCCTGCGCTTTAATACTGCCCTGCTCAGGCGCAGGATAAAATCAACCCGGTTTAAAACAAAACATTTGGTTATGGGCCGGATTACTAAAACCGATGTAGTTGTATGTTATATAGAGAGTATCGTTTCTGCAGGCCTGGTACAAGAAGTCCTTGAACGGCTGTCCCGGATAGATATTGATGGTGTGCTGGATCCCGGCTACCTGGAGGAATTTATAGTAGATACCAGGTGGACCATTTTTGCCCAGGCGGAATACACGGAAAAACCTGATAGGGTTACCGGGCATCTCTTAGAGGGGAGGGTATGTATAATGGTTGATGGCTCACCTATGGCTATGATAGTCCCCACGTCTTTTCTCCAGTATTTAATATCTGGAGAGGATTATTACCAGCGGTTTATTCCCGCCTCAATTTTTCGTGTATTGCGTTTTACCGCCTTTTTCATTGCTCTGCTTTTACCCTCTCTCTATATAGCAGTTATCACTTTTCACCATGAACTAATACCTTTTTCCCTCTACCTAACGCTGGCTACCAGCCGTGAAGGGGTTCCTTTTCCTGCTTTTATAGAAGCCTTGATGCTGGAATTAACCTTTGAACTTTTAAGGGAAGCCGGCTTAAGACTGCCGAGAGCAATAGGTCCTGCTGTAAGTATAGTAGGTGCTTTAATAATAGGTGATGCCGCTGTCAGGGCCGGACTGGTATCTACCCCCATGGTGGTAGTAGTTGCTTTTACTGGTATTGCCTCATTTGTAACTCCAGCATATAATGCCGGCATTATCATCCGTATCGCCCGCTTTGGCATACTGGCAGCAGCTGCACTCCTGGGTTTCTATGGGATAATTATTGCCCTTTTACTGATGTTAACCAGGATGATATCTTTAAAATCGTTTGGCCAGCCTTATTTATCACCACTGGCACCCTTAGATATTTCCCGTTTATCTGATATCCTGGTCCGGCGTCCCTGGCCTAAAAACACTCTGCGTCCGGATATTGACGGCATGCAAAACCGGACCCGGCTAAAACACTGTGAAAAGTGAGGGGTAAAATGCAAAGGTATTTATTAATAATATCCCTATTGTTATTTTTTTTCATCCTTCCCGGCTGCGGGAACAGTCTGGAAATTAATGAAACCATAATTCCTATAGGAATGGGTTTAGAGCTTAAGGGGGATGACAAAGTATTATCCGCCCAGATGGCATCTGCGCAGGAAACAGGATCTGGAGAAGGCTCTTCCGCTCCTGTACTTGTAATTTCCGAATCCGGGACTGGCACCTGGGCTGAACTCGCCCGCAGGTCTTCACTCTCTTTATCCAGGTCCCCACTCTGGGCTTTCACCAGTTCTGTTTTTATAGGGGAAAACCTGGCCCGAAAAGATACCGGGCTTTTTGTTGATATTCTTGCCCGCAACCGGTTTATTCGCAATAATATATTCCTTTTTTTAACTAAAGGTACCACCCCGGAAGAGATTTTTAGATGTAAGGTCCAGGCAGAAGATTATTCGGTTACCACCCTGGAAAAAACTATTACTACCCAGGAAAAACAGATCGGTATATATATGCCGGTATATGCCAGTGATTTTCTATATAAATCAGCTACTCCCGGTATTGAACCGGTACTCCCCCAGGTTACTATAGACAAAGAACCAAATGCAGAGCAGATTAAACTGAACGGAACTGCCGTGTTTTTAGAGAGAAAAATGGTCGGTTCTCTGGACCAATATGAAAGCCGGGGATTCAGGTTTTTAAGTCCGAAAATGATATCCGCCGGACTTTTTAACCTAAAAGCCCCGGAAGGTACAAACAACGATTTAGCTGATATCATAACCATGGAATTAATCCGCTCCGAGGCTAAATGGGAACCGGTTATAAAAGATAATAAGATTAATATCCAGGTTACCATAAAAACTGAAGGAAATCTTTATGAACAAAACAATCTAATTGACTATTCAACACCGGAAATGATAAATAAATTGGAAAGAGAAGCAGAAAATTTAATGAAAAACAATATCACTGCCTGTATAGCTAAAGCCCAGCTATTACAAAGTGACATCTTTGGCTGGGGGCTTGGTATTAAGAAAAAACACCCCCGCTTATGGGAGGAAGTAAAAACTGACTGGCCCCAGGTTTTTTCCCGGTTAGATACTAATATAGAGGTAGATTTTAAGCTAAGAAGATCTTATTTGTTGGAAAAACCGTTTAAGTTTCAGTAAACCAGAAAGAAAAATGGCTTAGGCTTAATAAACTCAAAAACTTGAAAAATCATCAAAACCCTGAAGGAGCTTAATTTATATGATAGTATTTGGTTTTTTTATTCTGGTATTACTAATTGTATTGCTGGATGCTCCAAAACTTGTTATAGAGCGCAACTATAAAGAACTCCTGGTATACTCTTTTTTCCTGCTTATAGGCCTATACCTGGGAATGGTACAGCTATTTGACTGGCCCTTTTATAATCCTATTGTCGAATGGGCAATAATGTCGGGAAAAAGCTAGTACATATGTTTGTATATATGTAAAGAAAACCATTAAGAATAAGAAAGTGGGTATTATTATGCGGCAGATAAGCAATTACCAGATTTTTGCCATTTTTTTTGTAGCTATCGCCCCCTGTACATATGTTTCATGACCCAGCATACTGACTGCTATCGCAGGCAATAATGCCGGTCTGGCATTCTTACTTGACCTGTTACCCGGGGCTTTCATTATCTATACCTATATTTATATACTTAAAAAAAGCTATCGTCCCTTTCCCCTTATGCTGGAAGACCACCTGGGGCATCTGCCCGGTAAACTGCTGGGGTTTATCTATATCCTGGTTTTCCTGCTTGCAGCTGCATTGACCCTGCGTTCCTTTGTAGCCTTTGCCGAAAGTATGTTTATGTACGGTTTCCCGGTAAGTATTTTAATAATAGCTGCGCTTATTCCTGCATTTTATATGCTTCGTATCAGTTTACAGGTTTATGCCATGGTTACTGAAATTATCTTTCTCGTTTCATTACCGCTTCTTTTATTAATTATCCTTTTGGCATTACAGAATTCAGATGCAACTAATCTAATGCCGATCGGTTATGTTAGCCTGCGGGATCTGGCAACTGCTTCTACTCAATCATTCTGGCACTTATCAAATTTAGCGATTATCCTGACCCTGGCCTATTACAGCAAAGACCGGAGTAAAATCCCCACTACCCTTTTTAAAACTTATATTATCTTAATTATAGCAGGTTTTCTATCGGTAATAGCCTCTATTATGCATCTTGGTTCAGACCTGGCTTCAAGGCTAGCCTTCCCTATTTTTACTATTCTGCGGTCTGTTTCCATTGGTTTTATACAGAATATTGAAGTCATATTTATTTCACTTTTTTTAGCCGGAACATCTATAGGTTTAGCCCTGTACTGGTTCATGGCCTGCTACACCTGTCAAGAGGTGTTTAAATTAAAAGACTACCGGCCGCTTTTAGGCCCGACCGCTATTATTATTGGCTTATTTACGGTACAGGTAAGCCCGAACTCCGGTATCCTATATCTTATAGCCAGGAATGTGGCCCCTTTTCTATTTGGTTTCTTTTTTATAGTAATCCCTTTGTTTCTGGCAACAGTACTTCTCTTTAAACCTTCAGCCGGTACCTATCAGGGTAGCGGGCTTCAGGCCGATGACAGCAGCAGCGATTAGCAGCTCCTGGAAACCGGCTCTTAGCCTGAAATGTAATAGCAAAAAGCCTTCTGTTAAGTAGATCGGCCTCATATCATTTGTAAAACATTTTCTAATGTTTCCAGGGACCTGTCTCCTCCTGATATTGAGAAAGTGCACTCATTTACTCTTTTTATCTCCGCTTTATTGGCTAATGTTTTTAAGTTTTCTGGAAGGCTTTTAGTCATCTGTATTTCAATATGGTGCCCTTTTTTGCGGAGAACTTTTATATCTTTGTCACGGGCTTTGATCCTGAGCAGTGCTATCCGCAAAAAGTTTTTTACCGGATGGGGAAGTTTTCCAAAACGGTCAAGAAGCTCCTTTTTGATTTCTTCTATTTCTTCTTCTTCTACTGCCAGCAGTAAGCGCCGGTAAATCCTTATCTTGATCCCGGGATCAGGAATATAGCTGTCCGGAATATAGTAATCAACATCAATATCCAGCTGGGTATTATAGTTTGGCTGCAGGGTCTTCCCCTTCAGGCGGGCAGTCTCCTGCTCTAACAGGCGGCAGTACATATCGAAACCTACGGCCTGGATATAGCCATGCTGTTCAGCCCCCAGGATATTCCCGGCACCCCTTATCTCCAGATCCCTTAAGGCTATTCTCATTCCTGAGCCCAGCTCATTAAATTCTCTGACTGCGTTTAACCGCTTCTGGGCGGTTTCGGTTATAATCCGGTCCCGGTGATAGGTGAGATAGGCATAGGCTATTTTATTGGAACGACCCACCCTTCCTCGTAATTGATACAGCTGGGCTAAACCCATTTTATCTGCTCTATCTACTATTATGGTATTTACATTAGGCATATCTAAACCAGATTCTATTATAGTAGTACATAAAAAAACCTGGAAATCGCCTTTAAGAAATCTTTTTACCATACCTGCCAGCTGATCTTCCGGCATCTTCCCATGTCCAATACCCACAGCAACCCCGGGCAAAATCCTGTCCAGCTGCTTTTTAACTTCATAGATATCTTCAATACGATTATGAACAAAGAACACCTGTCCATTGCGCTCTGTTTCTTTTATTATTGCATCAGCTATTATTTCTTCATTATATTCCATAACATAGGTAGTAATCGGGTAGCGCTCCGGTGGAGGGGTATCGATAATACTTAGATCCCTTAATCCCGAAAGGGCCATCTGCATACTCCTGGGAATCGGAGTTGCTGATAGGCTTATTACATCCACGTTTTCTTTTATGATTTTAATTCTTTCCTTCTGTTTTACTCCAAAGCGGTGCTCTTCATCTATCACCAGGAGTCCTAAATCCTTAAACTCAACATCCCTGGACAACAGCCGGTGGGTGCCAATGACAATATCTACCGCGCCTTTTTTTATATCGTTAATTATCTTTTTTTGTTCTGAACCTGATCGAAAACGGCTTAATACTTCAACTGTAGTCGGATATTTTTCCAGCCTTTCGGTAAAAGATTGAAAATGCTGTTCAGCCAGTACGGTGGTGGGAACCAGAATAGCAACCTGTTTGCCATCCATAATCGCTTTAAATGCAGCCCTCATAGCCACCTCAGTCTTTCCATAGCCTACATCGCCACAGATAAGCCGGTCCATGGGGCGGCTGTTCTCCATATCCCGTTTTACATCATTTATGGCCCTTAATTGGTCAGGGGTTTCCTCATAGGGAAAATCATCTTCAAACTCTCTCTGCCATGGAGCATCGGCCGAAAAGGCGAATCCTTCTCCACTTTCCCTGTGGGCATATAGATGTAAGAGCTCTTCAGCCATTTCTTTAATAGACTCTGATACCCTTTTTCTGGTTCTTTCCCAGGAGGTACCCCCTATTTTACTCAGTCGTGGTTCTTTTTCCCCTGATGATGTATATTTATACAAAAGGTCGAGTTTGTCAAGCGGAAGGTAGAGCCTGTCGGTTCCGGCATACTGCAGCAGTACATACTCCTGGACGGCACCATTATTATCTATCCGGGTAATCCCTCTAAAGATTCCTATCCCGTGATTTTCGTGGACTACATAATCCCCTGGTTTTAAATCTTCAACCAGGAGGTGCTCTTCTGTTTTTCTTGTTTGCTTGCCGGCAGTCGGTACCGGTTTTTTCCCCCAGATATCTTTTTCTGAGATGAGGACGGTTTTAAATGTTTGACTCTTAAATCCTTTTTCCACTTTACTATGTGAAAATTGAATACCGGTTAAATGTCTATCACTAAGGTCCTTTTTTATCTGTTCCCTGGCAAGAGTGCTTTTTACCGCAATTTTAACTGTATATTCTTTCTTGAGCCATTCTCTCACCCGGGAAAAAAATTGTTCATAATTATTGTAAAAGTTTTCCATTTCTATCTGGGAAATATGTTTTATTAAAGCTACCTGTACCTGGGGGATATTCCCGGCAAAGAATGAATGAAAGATTACCGGGTGTGATTTTATCTGCTGACCCAATTCTTCACGACTTAAAAGAAGTAGTTCAGGTACATCTTTGTTTTCATGGTGAAGCTCCTTTATCATTTCCCGGTATCTTTTTATACCCCGTTCGTAATTGCGGTAAAATTCACGCGGCTCATCTAAAAACACGGGTACGATTTTTTCTAGATAATCAAATAATGAAGCATCCAAATTATCTTCGTAAAGCTCATCCGCCGGCATGATTTTTATCACAGCTTCAGATTTGCCTGATCTTTGACTGTTTATATTGAATCTATGAATAGATTCAATAAGATCGCCGAAAAATTCTATTCTGTATGGTTGTTTATCACTTAAGGGATATATGTCAATTATTCCCCCACGGACTGCAAATTCTCCGGGTCCAGTAACTGTAGCTGTCCTGGTGAAACCGCTGTTTACTAATTGCCTTAGGATAGCTGTCATTGGTTTTTCTTCTCCAACGGCCAAACAAAGAATATTTTCTTTCATTCTCAAAGGAGAAAGCAGGTAGTATCTCAGTGATGCCGGGGTAGCTATAATAAACGCTTTCCGTTTCGGGTGCAGTAAACATTCCTGCAGGGTTAAGATACGGTTTATCTCTGCATTAGAATAGTTTTCTTTTAAAAAAACAAAATCACGACCCGGAAATAAAAATACCCTGTCCCCATCTACAAATTCTCGTAAACCCCGGGCTAGATCATAAGCTTTTTCTTCAGTAGCTGCCAGACATAGAATTTTATTTCTGTTTTCTTGATATATTCCATTTAAAAAAAAACACTTGGCTGAACCTGCTAATCCTGTCAGAAGAATATTCTGCCTCTTTTTTATCAGCTTATTTACCGTTTTTAGCAACCCTATCCTCCCCATAGACAAAGGTGGACACCAATTATAATTAGCCCCCACTTTATTTCTTGATAATAAAACTATTTTTAGTTATTTTCTGGTTATTTATAATATTTAACCCTTTTCATAGGCAATTAACTAAAAATATCAATCCCTAACCTGAAAACCCTCTGTGTCCATATATATTAAATACATTAGAGCAGGAATGGAATAATTAATTGTAATAATGAAGACTCTTCAAATGGGGTTCTTCTATCAACCCCATTTCAAGAACACATTCATTGCAAACCCCTTCTATTTCCATAATACCCGCCTGTTCAGAAACCTCCACTATATTATAAACCTGATCACAATACTTACATACATAGTAAACCTTCATCAAAATCTGCTCACCCTTCTGGATTTTTTTTATCTTGCCATGGTAAGCAGTTAAATATACATTATATCTAATTATAAGCATTCATTGCTGCAGCTATACCATTTTTAACCCAACAGTCAACAGCATCACCTGCTTTTTTAACTGTGGCATTTATAATTATTTTTTCTTCATCAGAAAATTCTCCTAAGACCCAGGGTATTACCCCCTCAGGAGCTCTTCCAATTCCAATCCGGATACGCGGGAAATCTTTAGCCCCAAGGGATTCACAAACAGACATCATCCCTTTATGTCCACCGGTTCCCCCATCTGCCCGTATTCTTAAACAACCCGGGCTTAGATCCATGTCATCGTATATGACTATAAGATTATTAAGATCTATTTTATACCAGTTTATAACAGGTTTTATCGCCCTACCACTTAAATTCATATAGGTAAGCGGCTTTACCAGTAGGACTTTTTTATTACCTATTCTAATATGGCCTATTATAGTATCATATTTAGTTTCCTCTTTTTCAATCACATATCGTGATCCTAGTTCCTCAATAACTTTAAACCCGATATTGTGACGAGTATTACTATATTTTTTACCGGGATTCCCGAGTCCAACAACCGCTTTTATATTATCCCGGTTATTTTTTCCAAATCGAAATTTTAACAGGATAAATATCATTCCCCTTTGGAATTATAATTTGATTTTAATCAAATAAAAAGGATTGAGAAATCAATCCTTTTATTCTACTCCCTATAGCCTTATAATAGCATGAAAATACCAGTTTTTTTAATACTTATTCATTTTCTTCAGCAGCTTCTGTTTCTTTTTCTTCTGCTGCTTCTTCTTCTAGCTCTTCAGAAGATTTAGCTGGTACCAGTATTGAAGCTATCAGTAAATCTGGCTCACCTATTATCTCAATGTTTTCATCTATTTCAAGATCTCCAATAGTTATTTTATCCCCTATCTGTAAATTGGAAACATCACAGGTGATATAATCAGGTAGATTTTGAGGCAGGCAGAAAACCTCTAGCTCTTTGGCCCCAATCTGGAGTATTCCTCCTTTTTTATTAACCTCTTCCTCTCCAATTATATGGATAAAAACACTGCTGTTAATCTTCTCATCCATCTTAACCACCAGGAAATCAATATGCATTATCTGCTCATTAAGCGGATTCTTTTGTAAATCCCTTATTAATGCCATACGCGGATTATCACCATCAATTTCAAGTGAAAACAACCCCCGGGAACCATAATTATTAAATGTCCTGATTATCTGTCTTTCACTGAGAAATACAGGTTCATTCTCTTCTCCTGCACCGTAAATAATTCCCGGAATCTGATCATCCCTCCTCATTTGTTTAAGATAGCCTTTACTTTTAATAGTACGTTTCTTGCAATTAAGTGTCTGTGCTAATGCCATCCAATCACCCCTTATTTTTTCTTGATTCCACTCCTGTTATTTTATATCTGCAATTTGTATAGTCTCTTTGTTCGGCTGTTTCTGTTAACTGGCATAATAAATCCCTGCATTGCTAGAGAATAAGCCGCTTTTGGTGGATTCAATCATTAATTTAAAATTATATCAATAAAAACCCCGGTTGTCCAAGTCATTACTAGTCTTCGAATAATTTACTTACCGATAAATCTTCGTGTATTCTTAAAATTGCTTCACCAATTAATGGAGCTACTGATAATAAAGTAATATTGGGAAGCTGCTGTTTCTCTTCTACAAGAGGAATAGTATTAGTAACTATTATTTCTTTAAACGGTGCCTGGGATAATCTTTCAATAGCAGGTCCTGAAAAAACTGGATGGGTGCAGCACCCGTAGACTTCTTTGGCCCCTTTTTTAAGTACTACTTGAGCTGCAGTACACATGGTTCCGGCGGTATCAATAATATCATCAATAATAATTACTGCTTTACCTCTAACATCCCCAATTATATTCATTACTTCTGATACATTAGGTTCTGGTCTTCTTTTATCGACAATCGCCAGCGATGCCCCTAATTTAGCTGCTAGATTACGCGCCCTGGTTACACCGCCTACGTCAGGTGATAAAACTACTTCATTTCCGTTTAGGCCGATGCTTTTAAAGTATTCCGCTATAGTAGGCACTCCGGGAAGGTGATCAACCGGGATATCAAAAAACCCCTGGATTTGAGTAGCATGGAGGTCAACTGCTACTACCCTTTGCGCCCCGGCTTCAACCAGCAGATTAGAAACCAGCTTGGCGGTTATTGGATCTCTGGCTCGGGTCTTTCGATCCTGTCTCCCATACCCATAGTAAGGAATAACTGCATTTATACGGGATGCCGATGCTCTTCTAAAGGCATCAATCATTATCAGGATCTCCATTAGATTATCATTTACCGGTGCACAGGTTGGCTGTACTACAAAAACATCAACTCCCCGTACACTTTCATTAATGGCACAACTAATCTCCCCATCAGAAAAACGTCCTACTTTAGCATCTCCCACAGGTATGCCTAGATACTTGGCAATTTCTTCAGCTAGTTTATAATTAGCATTGCCGGCAAATAATTTCATCCTCCACCTTGACGCTTTCATAAATTTCCCTCCCAGTTAACTTTTTCTTAAAGACCAGTTTTTTATAATCCTCTGTTTAGATCTTTCTACTCCTAATGAATCAGCTGGTATATCATGGGTTATAGTAGAACCCGCTCCTACTACTGAATTCTCTCCTATTTTTACCGGGGCTACTAAGTTGCTGTTACTGCCGACAAAGACTCTATCTTCTATATTAGTATTATGTTTCTTTTTTCCATCATAATTACAGGTAATAGTCCCACAACCTATGTTAACTTTCTTACCTACTTGAGCATCACCAATATAACTCAAGTGCGGCACCTTGCTATTTTCTCCAATTATAGATTTTTTTATTTCTACAAAATCACCAATTTTAACTCCTTCGTGCAGTACCGTTTCCGGTCTTAAATAGGCATATGGCCCAATCGTGCAGCCATTACCTATAGTGCATTCTCTTATACGTGAATTCTCAATAATAACCTTACTTCCAATTAAAGAATCATTAACGCGTACACCAGGTCCTATTTCACAGCTTTCACCTATTACTGTGTTTCCTTCCAAAATCGTAAAAGGTAAAATTACCGTATCCCGGCCTATCTTTACATCCCAATCAATAAAGCTGGTAGCAGGGTCTATAATTGTAACTCCTGTTTTCATTAACTCAATATTTTTCCGCCTGCGCAAAACCCCTTCGGCATAAGATAATTGAACCCGATCATTTATTCCATAGATATCCTCAGCAGTATCTATACATTGGATAGCTACTTTTTCCTGCTGGACCTTTAGTATTTCCAAAACATCGGTAAGGTAATATTCTCCCTGGGCATTACTGGTGGTAATACTTGATAAGGCCTTAAATACGAGATCAGCCTTAAAACAATAAATTCCTGAATTTATTTCCGTTATTTCCTTTTCTTCAGCATTGGCATCTTTTTCTTCAACTATTCTTTTTAATGAAGAATCGGGATTCCGTATTATTCTTCCATATCCATATGAATTATGTATCTTAGCTGTTAGTACCGTAGCTGCTGCCTGATTATCCTGATGGGTTTTCAAAAGAGCAGTAATTGTTGACGTTTGTAACAATGGGGTATCCCCGGTTAAAACTAATAATGTGTTTTCAAGCTTAATATTTTTTTCTGCCTGCATTAAAGCATGCCCGGTTCCTAACTGCTGTTCTTGAACTACAAAACGTATGTTATCATCATCTATAAAAATATCCTGTACCAGTTGTTTCTTGTGTCCTACAACTATCGTAATATCATTAATTCCTGCTTCTTGAACTGTATTAACTATATGGAGTATCATAGGCTTACCTGCAATCCGATGTGCAACTTTTGGGAGTTCAGAATTCATTCTTATTCCTTTGCCAGCTGCCAGGATAACCGCTGAATATTTCACCCCCAAACCCCCTTTTAAAAATCATTTTTTATAATATATGTTTAAGGTGTCCCGGTTGGTATAAATCCTGTTTAATCAAAGGAAAACTATTTAACAAATTTTATTCTTTCGACAAAAGTTTGCTTTTTTCCTGTTTATTAAACTAAAAACTAATGGCATTTTACTTTTTTTACTTAATCTTACTCAAAACGTTGTATAAGATACATAATTACCTGTTCTTTTTGAATAAAATAAATAAACCCGGCTTAGATATGCCAGGTTCTAAACATTTTTACCAAAACTCTGACATCCCCTATATATGTTTGGTCTAGAGACTGATTTTTGCCAGGTACCTTTGGGCAATCTCAAGATCAGAAGGTTTATCGACATCCACTCCTACTTCAGCATAAGCGGAAATAATGGCTTTACCTTTGATGTGTACAACTTCATGAAATCTTTTTTCAACTTCTATAATACTCAGACTTTTCGTTAAGTACTTTAATACCAGTCTAAGGCCAAACAAGCGGGCCATTGCCAGAGGACTTTTTCGCCTTTCAACCAATTGTAAAGCTATATCCATAGCCTTATCGACTATTTCATTTTTGATTAGAAAAAGGTTGCCTCCAGTAAACGTACCCTCGTCTAGGTTAACATAGGTCCGTGAAACACCAGGAAATTTTATATCATTAACCTGTTTAGTAGTTATCGAATAGTAAAAATCAGCCTCCTGTTCCTTGCATTTATAAATAAAATCGTCTATTGCTTCAGTTGTTATTAAAGGAATATCTGT
>CAYZYO010000045.1:0-17381 GCA_964482585.1 uncultured Syntrophomonadaceae bacterium
TAATGAGCATCATGGCAGGCACCCCTGTCAGACTATCATTCTACCTTTTGTCACGGTTTATCCAGATGATCCTTTCTATTGTAATAACCTACAGCGGTTATCATCTTTTTATAAAATCATTGCAGCCTATTACTACATTTTCAATTCCTTACTATAAAATTATGTATTCGTTACATGCCTGGAGCATATCTCTATACTGCCTGATAGCTGCTGTGCTGATAATAGCTATATTGTTAATTATCAGATTATTATGTAATAATTAATCCTCTTTATCCTCCAGTATAACACTTATCTCTTCTTTCCCCTGATTGACAGCCTCTAATCCTTTGGTTAATACCATTTCCATATGATTTAAGACTTCTTCGGCATAGATATTAGCATCTCTATAAATTCCTCGCGCTGCCTCTTCTGCTTGATTTATGATTTCATCTGCCTTATCCATCGCGCTTTTGGTAATTTCATTCTCATCAACCATTTGCTCTACTTTTCCTCTAGATTTTTTTATATAATCTTCGGCATCTGCACAGGCTTCTTGAACTATTTTATCTTTTTCGTATATTATCATTCTCGCCTTTTCTAACTCTTCCGGCAGTATTGCTCTAACTCTATCTAAACGGTCTAAAAACCTGTTACTTTCTATTAATACCTTCCCGCCTGTAAATGGAAGGTGTTTGCTTTCTTTAACAATTACCTCAAGTTCATCTAGTATCCTAAATATTTCCATCATCTAGCCTTTCCTCCTCCTGTTTACGGTAATAGTGTAATGTCGAATCTCCATAATTGTTTACTCGATATTGATCTAGGGTTAAAAGAATTGTAGGTAATTCTTTTTGGCGCCGGGTTCTTATAATTAATAAACCAGTTTCTTTTAGCACATCAGCTTTTTCGATCGCCGGTAGTACTCTATCTATAATTGTATCACTATTGAACGGTGGATCTACATAGATATATTCAAATTTCAATTTACGTTTATGCAGTATATATAAAGCTTTAAAAACATCTTTACGATAAATTTCAAAGTTATTATTAAATTTACAGTTAGCTAAATTATATTCTATAGTTTTTACTGCATTTATGCTTTGGTCAATAAAAATTACTCCTGCTGCATTTCGACTCAATGCTTCAATGCCAACACTACCACTTCCAGCAAATAGGTCTAAGAGATAAGCTCCATTAATATCGCTTCCAATTACATTAAAAAGAGCCTCTTTAATCATATCAGTAATCGGCCTGGTTTGAATTCCTGAAGGCGCCTTTAATCGCTTACCTTTAGCTTTTCCTGTAATAACTCTCAAATCAACTTCACCTCTTTTTGAAATTCGCTGGTATTGTATGATTACCCTTTTTTGTTTAACAATATTTTTGTATAAAAATTAAAATTTATTGTATATTATCTCTTAAAAATGGTAATGATATTAGTGCCAGAAGAAATCTGGTAAACAAACCCTCCCCAACAACTTTACAAAATTCTCCTCTCCCCAAAATGGCGACTGAATGTCGCCATTTTATTTTATGGCTAATTGGACAGTCGGAAAGGGAAAAGTAGAAAATGAAAAGTTGGTTAAGGTGGGTCTAAGTATGGATTTTAAAATCTGGGTTCATCTGTGGTTTAATTAAAACGTGATTCACAGGAAAAAGTTTTTGCAGTAGAACCCTTTTGGCATTAATTAAGGAATATTTTCCACTTAGAATTCAGATAATATAATTATTAAGGGGGTAATGATTTGAGCAAAATTTTAGTTGAAGAATTTAATTTAAATGTAGATCTTGCTGTCGAAGCCCGGGATCTAATCCGGGGCGAACGTAGAGTAGAAATTTCCGGGGTTAAAGAACAGGTAGATACAATGGAAAATATTAAGGTCACGACCATTACTATTGAAAATGAACAAGGAGCTCAAAGTATGGGCCGCCATATAGGTCAATATGTAACCATAGAATCTCCTCCATTGAAGATAAATGATCCATATGTGAAAGAAGAAATAATCACAGCTATGGAAAATAGCTTAAGAAACTTAATTAATATTAATCTTACTGAACAAGATACAGTTTTATTAGTTGGACTTGGAAACTGGAGAGCCACCGCTGATTCACTGGGACCTAAGTTCATCGAGTATAGTCCAATTACCCGCCACTACCATCAATATGCTCCAGAAGCTCTGGTAACCGGCATGCGGCCTATATGTGGTATTGCCCCTGGAGTATTAGGAATAACTGGACTGGAAACCTATGAAGTAATAAAAGGTATAGTTGAAAAGATTCAACCGGCTGTACTCATTATAGTAGATGCACTGGCTGCTCAGAACGTAGATCGTATTGGTACTACTATTCAAATGTCCAATACTGGTATTCAACCAGGTGCCGGTATCGGTAATCAACGACATGCTTTAGTAGAAAAAGACTTAGGTAAACCAGTAATTGCAATCGGCTGTCCAACTATTGTAAATGCTTCACTAATAGCAAATCAGGCGATTAAAAAATTCTGCCTTGATAGTGGTTCTATGTATAACGATACCAAGGCAATCAATTCTATAAAAGATGTTCTATCCTTTTTTGGTGGCAGCCTGGCAGTTACTCCTAAAGAAATAGATGAAATCATCGAAAACAGTGCTCGTATTATCTCCATGGGTGTAGCCAGGTCATTATTTCCTGGAATATCTGATGAACAACTTGAACTATATGCCACATAGTTAATATATAATGGCGATAAATTGAAAACAAGCGGATATTATTTTAATCCGCTTGTTCTATATTAGTATGATTAGTTTTTTATTATATTATTGCATGTTCTGCTGTTTAATTTGCTGCAGATCCTGGTTCATTTGTTGACCTTGACTATTTACTTGTCTCTGCTGATAATCGTAAATCATTTTCTTAACCATTTGACCACCTATGCTGCCAGCTTGGCGAGCAGTTAAATCTCCATTATATCCTTGCTTGAGATTAACACCTACTTCTTGGGCTGATTCAAATTTAAATTGATCCATTGCTACTTTTGCTTGAGGAACCAAAATCTTGTTGTTAGTATTAGCCATTTAATTTCACCTCCTTAATTAATGTAATCTTATTGTGTCCTTACTCACAACTTATATGCTAGAAGTATTTTCAAGACTTATTATTTTTTTGATTGATTTTTTTTATTTTTTCTACCCTGTTAGCCAGACCAAATTCCTGTCCCACCTCATATTTAAGCTTACCTAATTTGTTTTTTGATAATTTTTGTTTTTTCATTAATTAATCCTCCCAAATTTAATTATTAGCAGACTAAAAAATACTGCTATTTTTGTCTGCAGTATTATAGTGGTTAGTTTATTAAGAATTTATTTTGTTATATTTTTCTAATTTCTGGCAATACTATCGAGTTTTCTAAATTTCATACTTATATATTTGCCCAGGTTGTTTTCTTCATAAGGTATTATTCTACATAAAGTCTGGCTTAATTCAGTTAAATCTTGATCTTTTAATAAATTGGCTAATTTTAATTCATTTAGCCCATGCTGCTTTATTCCCCAGAAATCTCCCGGTCCTCTTATTAAAAGGTCTTCTTCGGCCAGCTTAAATCCATCGTTACTTTTTTGCATTGCTTGTAATCGTCTGTAGGCTTCTTCAGTTGTAGGATTTCCAATTAAGAAACAGTATGATTGTGTGCGCCCTCTACCTACTCTTCCCCGCAATTGATGTAATTGGGATAATCCAAAACGCTCAGCCTGTTCGATTACCATTATTACTGCTTCAGGTACATCTACTCCTACCTCGATAATACTAGTAGCAACAAGTATCTTAATAGCCTGCTTTTTAAACCGGTTCATAATATAATCCTTCTCTTCGGATTTCATCCTTCCATGGATCAATCCTAAGGATAAATCAGAAAAAATACCGTTTCTAAGTTTTTCATATAAGGTAATCGCAGCCTGTAGATCCAGTTTTTCTGATTCATCAATAAGCGGACAAACTATATAGACCTGCACTTTATCTCTATGCACCAGTTTATGGATAAAATTATAAACACTTTCTCGATCAGTCTGGTTTACATATACAGTTTTCACCCTTTTTCGTCCAGGTGGCAGTTCATCAATAATCGAGAGGCTTAAATTGCCATATACGGTAAGAGCTAATGTTCTGGGTATAGGAGTTGCGGTCATTACTAGAATATCGGGAATGATTCCTTTTTGGCCCAGCTTTTCTCTCTGTTTTACACCAAATCGCTGCTGTTCGTCAATTATAACCAGTCCCAGATTCTTAAAACGCACATTTTTCTCAATAAGAGCATGGGTTCCAATTACCAGGTCAATTTCTCCAGATATTAATCCACCAGCAATCATTTCCCGGTCAGGTGCGGAAGTATCTCCAGTTAAACAAATAATTTTAACCCTGCTGTTCCTGAAAAACCTCTTTATAGTTTTATAATGCTGTTGGGCTAGAATCTCAGTAGGTGCCATTAATACAGTCTGAAACCCGCCCGCAATTGATTTTGCCATTGCCAGAGCAGCAACTATGGTTTTTCCTGAACCAACATCACCCTGCAGCAGCCGGTTCATTTGTGATGTTGACTCCATATCTCTAAATATATCGTTAATTACTCTATACTGGGCATTGGTGAGTTTGAAAGGAAGGTTACCTAATACTTTTTTCACTAAATTGGTTTTATCCTTATGAACTATACCTTTGGTTGAATCGCTTATTGACTGTTCCTCCTGCCTGATTTTAAATTGAAATAACAGCAGTTCTTCTAAAGCAAGTCTTTTCCTAGCCTTAATATAGGCTTCCCGGTTTTGAGGAAAATGAATATTTCTAAAAGCATACTTAATATCACATAGATCATATTTTGCCCTGATACTTTCAGCAACTATTTCTTGATAATAAGGTAAATAATCGGACAGAATGTTTAAAACTATATTTCGCAAAAGCTTTTGATTTAACCCTTCAGTTAAAGGATATATGGGCACTATTTTATTTTCCAAGTATTCCTCATTTGCTAAATGATATTGAATTACATGGATCTCTAATTCTCGATTGATCTTTATCCTGCCATTTACAAGTACTTCTTGCCCGGTTTTTAGTACTGCAGTTATATGTGGCTGGTTAAACCATACAGCCGTTATTATTCCAGACTGATCCTGAAGGGTGGCTTTAATTATGGACATCCCTCTTCGCGAACGTTCTGCCTGGATGCTTTTTATGGTTCCCCGGATAGCGGCATTATCTCCCGCTTTTAGGTCAGCAATAATGCTAATTTTATCCCAATTAAAATAGCTCCGGGGTACATACCATAACATGTCGAAAATATTTCTAATACCCAGGTTGTTCAGGCATATATTCCTTTTGGGGCCAACTCCTTTAAGAAATTGAACCTCTTTTAGAAACCTCTCCATCAAAATCACCCTTAATCAGGATTAAAAAGCTAAATCTACAATTAATTCCACTGCGAAAAGTTGTATTTATACATCATTTATAGCTGGTCAATAGAGGAGACTTTAGTCTCCGGCTATCCGAATCTTAACGGTATTTAGGGGAGACTGAAGTCTCCTCTACGGTATATAATGTATAAATATTACTTTGCGCTGTGTATCACAATTAAATAAAATAATAATACCATGGATGGTAAGATAAAGGCGGGTATATATACCCGCCTTTATATATAGCTTTATATATTTTACCTGGCGACTATTCTACCGAAATAATATAGCTATAATGGGGTTGGCCTCCATAATGGACTTCAACTTCACAATCGGGATAAGTGTTAGCAATTTTCTCCCTTAGATCCAATGCTCTATCCTCATCTATATCTGCACTATAAAAGAAGGTAATTAACTCACTTTCATTATCTTTCATATACTGCAGTAACAATTCGACTGCTTCTTCCTTGCTTTTGGCAATAAGCTTTATCTCATCCTCAATTATGCCCAGAATATCTCCTTCTTTGATTTCGAGTCCGTTCAATGATGAATCCCTTACTGCATAAGTTACCTCAGCATATTTTACGTGCTTTATTTCTTCCGCCATCGCCTGGTATATACCATCTATATCTCCCATAGAGTCATAGGCAATTAGTGCGGTAATTGCCTGCATAACTGATCTGGTAGGTACTACTGCTACTTTTTTATCACTTAGTTTTCCTGCCTGTTTGGCCGCCATTATGACATTGCTGTTGTTAGGTAGAATTATTATTGATTTTGCATTAATCCGGGTACAGGCATCCAACAACTCTTCTGTACTCGGGTTCATGGTCTGCCCACCTTCAACAACAATATCGACTCCCAGGCCTTTTAGGATTTCTATTACCCCATCTCCCACTCCTACTGCTACTAAACCTATTTCTTTTGCAGGTTCATTTTTTTTCGTTTCTTCCTGCCAGGTGGTTAAATGTTCATGGGCTTCTTCAACCATGTTATTTATCTTAATATCACTTAAACTACCCCATTGTAGACAACTCTCCAATACTTTCCCCGGATGATTAGAATGAATATGTACTTTTACCATATCATCTCCACCAATTACTAACATGGAATCGCCTAGTGGTTCTAAATGATCTTTTATATTTTCAGAGTTCAGGTTGTTTCCCTTAATTAAGACCTCAGTACAGTATTGAAATTCTATATCTAGTCCTAATTCTGAAAGAATTTCTTCCTTTGTATGCTCCAATTTCTGAACTTTATAAGTATCTAAAGGTATATCCTTTTCCCTGGCCAAACCCTCGACTAATCCTTCCAAAAAATACAATAACCCCTGTCCACCAGCATCAACAACCCCGGCCTCTTTTAGTACCGGCAGCATATTGGGTGTTTTTTTCAGTGTTTGCCGTCCTTCTTGAATTCCGGCAAATAGAATGGCTATTATATCCTTATTCTTTCTGGCTTCTATTTCACATTTATCTGCTATTTCCCGGATAATTGTTAATATAGTACCTTCTACCGGCTTCATAACTGCTTTATAAGCCGTATCCGAACCTGCTTTTAAAGCCAGGGCTAATTCAACTGCATCGGCATCTTTTTTACCCTCAAATATTTTAGCTATCCCTCTAAATATTTGTGACAATATTACTCCCGAATTCCCCCTGGCTCCCATAAGAGACCCTCTGGAAACAGCTTTAGCTATCTTATCCAGGGTATAATCGGGGCAGTTCTCCCCCTCTTTTACAGCTGATAAAAGGGTCAAATACATATTAGTACCTGTATCTCCATCTGGAACTGGAAACACGTTTAATAAGTTGACACTATCTTTATTATGCTCCAGATTAATGCAGCCTCTTTTTATACCTCTTACGAAATCCTTTCCACTAATACAGACCAAACTCAACTTTTAAATCCTCCCCTATTTTTCTCTTATAACCTTTACCCCTTTTATATTGACATTTACACAACTCACAGTTACGCCGGCGTTCTTTTTTAAAACATAGGCAACTTTTTGCATCACATTGTGGGCTACTTCTTTAATTTTAATGCCATAACCAATTATTACGTAAACATCAACCACCAGGCCCTTTTCAGATAAATCTACTACTACCCCTTTGCGTATAGATTCGATTCCCAGAATACTGGTTAAGCCTGATTGAATATCCTGAGGAACCATCCCGACCAAACCGTAGCAATCTATTGCCGCTAATCCAGCTATCGTCTCTAATACTTCTCTGCTTACATTTATGTCTCCTAGATTTGTAGTCTTTATTTTGTACATAATACTCCCTCCTTGTACATTATCGGATTTAAAGTATTAATATAATCTTTAAATTAAAATCATATATTAATTATGATGTATTTTTAATATATTCATAATTCTACATCTTAATACTTATTCCTTCTTCTTGCCCTTTACTCTCAATTTTGCTAAAATATTTAATGGACTGTTAATAGAGAGGGGGCAATATCGTGGCAAAATGTGAAATTTGTGGGAAAGGCGTAGCTTTTGGTAAGAAATACAGCCATTCTCATATTAGAACCAACCGGCAATGGAAACCGAATGTTCAACGGGTTAAAGTTATTTTAAAAGGTACACCAAAAAGGGTTTATGTTTGCACCCGCTGTCTGCGTTCTGGAAAAGTTGAAAGGGCTGTTTAGACATTCTTTTAACCTAAAACTTATAAATAAAAGCCATGTTTTATAGTGTTAAACATGGCTTTTAAAATTGCAAGAGAACATTATCGCAAAATAATTCAAATAATTCTTTAACCTAACCCCTCATGCCCGGAGGACATAGCCACTTATGCAAACAAAGAGCTGATTAACCACAGATGCACACAGATTCACGCAGATTTTTTGGTTTTTGTTTTTTGTAGCGTAATTCTTATATTAACCCGTAGAGGCGACTTCAGACGCCTCTACGGGTCTATCTACGGTTATGTCTGGTAAGGTGATTGCATTAAGCCTTTATTTTCTTACAATACATATAAAGTTAAAGTTATGTATTTCTATGAATTATAGATGTAGCATGTTATTAATTAAGCTTGAAAGCAGTTTTTATTTGTAATGGGGGGTTCATATTTTCTTTTTAAAGGAGAAAATTAATATAGACGTTGTTCAACAGTATAATAAAGCTGATTACGGATCAAGCAGTAAAGATTATGAAATCAGGAAAAACCCATCTATATCTAGTAGATGGGTTTTAATTTCGGTTACGGCAACTGATGCTGCTTTCTATAACATTGTCTGGAAGCTCTCTTTCAAGATATTAGCCGCCAATTCAGGTGCTACCGGATTAATATAAACTCCGGTAGCTACTTCTACCCCTGCTGCGACCAGCATTCTCGGAGTAATTTCCCAGAACCAGTGATATCCCGCCTGGTAAGGAACGTTAACCGGAGCACTATTAATAACAAAATTATATGAAGGATTATCTAATGAGTCGATCACTGCCATGGTTATTTTTCTGGATAATAATGCCAGTTCTTTTTCCTCCAAAGGGTTAATCTCTCCAAAATGCTCCATATGTCTTTTAGGCACAATCCAACTTTCATACGCAAACCGCGGGGCATAAGGACAAATAATTAAAAAGTTTTCACCTTCATAAATAATCCTCTCTTTACTCTCCTGCTCCTGCTTTAAGATATCACAGATCAAACAGCTGCCTTTTTGTTCATAATATTGAACCATCCCTTCATTTTCTTGGGGATCAAACGGCAGTCCTACTATTTGACTATGACTATGCCCTAAAGAAGCACCTCCAAACATGCCCCGGTTTTTATATATCTGTATATACTTTATCCGGGTATCTCCAGCTAAACTGTTATATCTATTTTTAAACATGGAAATGATCTTTTCCACTCTTTCTAATTCAAATTCATGGTATTCCGGACTATGTTCCGGGGTTTCTATAATCACTTCATGCTGTCCCAATCCATTATAATTGCTATATATCCCACTATAGTTCTCTTTTAGTTCACCTTCAAGTAAAAATGCTGAAAATTTATTAGGTATAGCCCTGATTAACCACCCGGGAGAATCGGGTTGCTGATTATCAGGCCTGTATGCAGCTATCTCTGGAGGTGTATACTCCTCATTGCCCCCGCAAAAAGGACAAAATCCGCCTCTGGTTTCAGATTCATTTATCCCCATACCAGCAGTTGGAAAATCATTCGGCTTCAACGCACGATCTGATGCTACAGCAACCCACCTATTTTTTACTAGATTTTTTCTAATTTCAGACACTATTGTTTACCTCCTAACCTTTTTAATTTTTTCGTATTCTCTTCCAAATTCCTGGAATTATCCTGATTATTAACTACTACTCAACTGCTAAATAACCTAATTCTTGCATCGTAGAGGAGACTTTAGTCTCCAGCCTACTTGAACAATGGTAAAGCAATGGTTAAGCAATGGTTGAACAATTGTTGAATAATGGTTCCTGGTTTCTGTCTGCACACCTAATAAATCCATACTATCCCCATCTCTGTCCAACCGATCAACTGACCAACTAACCAACCAACTAACCAAAAATAATATCCGGCATTGACTTAATTCCACTTTTAGCGTTTATAAACTGTTAAAATATATTTCAGACAATATAACATTCTTGAAAAAGTCTTCTGGTTAAATGAGACTATTGCATAATTCTAAACTTTACCATTTTACTCCGCTCAGGGTGATAGTTAAACCGGAGACTGAAGTCTCCTTAGCAAATGCAAGAGTTCTAATGGTATATATAGCTTTATGCAAAATTCTCAAATAGTAATTTAGAAATTGTCATAATAAATCTTTAAGGAGGAATTTCCTTGGCTTTATATGAATTCGAAGGCAAACGTCCAAATATTGGTAATTCAACCTACATTTCCCCTCAAGCTATTATAATTGGTGAAGTTCATATTGGCGATAAATGTTTTATCGGCCCAGGTACAGTAATTAGAGGCGATTACGGAAAAATCATTATTAATAACGGATCTGCTATCGAAGAAAACTGCATTATTCATGCTGAACCTGGCAGTTCAGTTATTATTGAAGATAATGTTGTAGTAGGACATGGAGCAATTATTCATGGACCGTGCCTACTGGAAAATAACGCGGTAATTGGTATGGCCTCGGTTATATGCGCCAGGACTAAAATAGGTACCAAATCTCTTTTGGGAGCAGGAAGCCTTCTTCCTCCTGGTCAAACTGTTCCAAAAGGAAAACTAGCTTATGGTAATCCGGCATCAGTAATCAGGGACATGAATGAGAAAGATCTGGAATATAATAAAATAGCTTTCAAAACATATCAAGATCTTGCTATACGTTGCACTAACAATCTAAAAAAAATTCCTGATTAAAACTAATAAGCATGTTCGTTCATACCTATATATTTGTTTATAAAGCTAATATGCTTGACCCTTTTTATGCGGTCCAGCCAATTGTATTTCCTTGCCTTTCTTTTTTATTAAATCCGTATATTATGGAAATGAGCTCTGGGGGCCTAATAAACCTGATTATTGGGGGGAGTATTTTAGGGGGGATAGAAGAATATACCTTCTAATCAAATCAATAAAGCCCCCAGAAACTCATAGCTAATTTCGTAATATATACAAATCACAACTTATTTCCTGATTAACTAATGATTCTTATATAGCTAATTAAAAATATTCAGGAGTCTAAGTTCGTTGATTGATCTATGACTATTTATTGCTGTGACTAAGCTTCTTATACCGCCCAAACTTAGCCTCCTGAAACACTTATTATGAATTTACAAAATCTTATACCTTACTAACCTGCCTTTTAAACTGAGACTCTTATAAGCAAACTCGAACTACTATGTCAGCCAGGGAGTCCCTACAGGTAATATAACGCGTCCAAAAGAGGTGTTTAATACAACCGCAGCAGCAAAGTATGTGGCCATCATAGCACCGATTAACGCTGTATAGGCCGCAATGTTTACCACAGCAGCTGAAGCTATACCTAATTTAATAAATGTTACACAGGTAACCATTACGCACAGATCCGCTACCATAGTGGAAAAGAACTTGGGAGCCTCTCTCATATAAGCTGGTAACCATAATATTAAAGATACTGCTAATATTATCCATGCCCATCCATTAGCGGTAGAATTCATTTCCCAGCCCATTAGAGGTGCATAATAAGCTAATATATCAGCAAGTCCACCGGTAAACATAAAGAATCCAGCAAAGAATAAGAACACGTTCCCACCAGTTGTTGCACCTTCTTTTAGCTCAATAACGGCGGCAGTAAACTGTATAATAAAACCGCCCAGCAACCAGAAACCAATATAAACACCTGAAGAATGATCAATATATCCTTTTAGTAATGCAAAAAATAACAAAGCTGCTATAGCTAGTGCAACTAACCCCGCTGGTCCTGGATTTGCCCAACCACCTTTTTCTGATGACATAATTAATCCTCCTAACAATAATTTAATTAATAATCCACTTCAAAATCTTGATACAGTAAGACAATAATAACAGGTTTATTAAATATTAAATATTCCCTACAAATACTACTTTTTAGCTATTGCTCCTTTTGTGCCCAATTCCTAGTTAATGCCAACCTATCACAGCAGATCTGGGCAATTAAGCTACTTAGAATAAGCGCCAGGGCCACCTTATACTCCCCATGGGCAAATATTTAGTAACTATGATAGGACCTTTAGCCTCACCCATTCCTCCCTTCTTAAGAGAATTTTCTTACTCCTTTTTGTGGCTTTCCCCGTCTAAATTAACGAAAACTCTCTTTTACTCCATAATTAGATATTACTGCATGTTAGTGAATGGCTTATAAATAATCCCTTCACCTTGCACATATTGAATGATATCAGGGTAATACCTTCATATCTCCAACATATAGCCATATTTTATTCTGGAGCTACTACTTGATAAGTAATATGTTGTATTAACCTTTTGCAATTTGCTCTTTATTACTGTCATCTATAAACTAATATTAAGTCCCATACACCTAATAAGTTGTCCCACCCAGTTTTAGTAAATGAATTGGTTTATTTTAAA
This sequence comes from uncultured Syntrophomonadaceae bacterium, assembly GCA_964482585.1. GTDB lineage: Bacteria > Bacillota > Syntrophomonadia > Syntrophomonadales > Syntrophomonadaceae > CAYZYO01. The sequence goes on from CAYZYO010000045.1 coordinate 12,416, forward strand.
CTATGGCATGGCATATATCCCCAAAAACCTTGGCCATTTCCTGAGCACCATTTACAGTCTTCAGCAACCCCCGCTCACGATAGTAAGCTAATAATGGTTCAGTCTGCTGTGAATAAACTTTAAGCCGATTGGCTACTGTTTCCTCACTGTCATCAGTTCTCTGGTATAATTCTCCTGAACATTTATCACATACACCTTGCTCTTTGGGTGCATTAAACTCAATGTTATAGGTAGCTCCACACTGACGACATATCCTTCTTCCTACCATCCGGGCCATCAAGACCTCATTAGCTACATCAACATTAACCGCAGCATCCAATTTCTTATCTAATCCGGCCAAAATTTCTTCTAAAGCATCAGCCTGCGGTACCGTCCGGGGAAATCCGTCTAATAAAAATCCTACTGCACAATCATCTTGAGCTAATCTCTCTTTTACAATCCCTATTGTAATTTCGTCAGGTACCAACTGTCCGGCATCCATAACCGCCTTGGCTTGCTTGCCGAGTTCAGTTCCCTGCTTAATTGCCGCTCTAAACATATCTCCGGTTGATATATGGGGAATATTAAATTCCTTGATCAACATTTCCGCCTGAGTCCCTTTACCTGCCCCAGGTGGCCCCATGATAATAATGTTCATGATCTTTTCCCTCCTAATGTAGTATCCTAATCCGGTTATCTTCGAATTTATACTATAAATTTATACCTGGTAATTATCTATCCCGGGTTAAGGGCTTCAGCATAATGCTGAATACCCTCTAATGTAATACCCCAAGATAATGATCGTTATATAATCGTTTAGCACTAAACTTATTTAAGCTATAAGCTATTTTTCGGTCTGTATTCTCATACCATAGAATGAACGATATACAAAATATAAAGCCACTAGAAGGAATACTACACCAACATAGGGAGCAATACTTCTGAAGTTAGGCATTATAGCAATCTCCATTGCCAGCAAACCAAACAATGTCGTGAACTTAATTATCGGATTAAGTGCTACAGAAGATGTATCCTTAAATGGATCACCTACTGTATCACCAACAACTGATGCTTCATGTAAAGGTGTTCCTTTTTCCTGAAGGTCAACTTCAACAACCTTCTTGGCATTATCCCAGGCGCCACCGGCATTAGCCATGAATACTGCCTGATACAGACCAAATACTGCAATAGATATCAGGTAAGCAACAAAAAACGCAACCGGCTGGTCACTGCTAACACTCGGAGCTGAAAGGCAGGCAAATGCCATAGCAAACGAGAATATGGCGATAAATATATTGAACATTCCATTCTGAGCATACTGGGTACAGATCTTAACAACTTCCTTGGACTTTTCAATATTCGCCTTCTGATCGCCCTCTGCTTCAAGATCGATATTATCCTTTATATATTCAACCGCTCTATAGGCCCCAGTTGTAACCGCCTGGGTCGAAGAACCGCAAAACCAATAGATAACTGCTCCACCAGCAATAAACCCTAACAATGTGAAAGGATTTAAGACATTGAGAATAGTTTCTGGTTGAACCCCTAAAACATTCTGGATAACCAGAATCAGGGAGAATATCATCGTGGTCGCACCTACAACTGCAGTTCCTATCAAAACCGGCTTAGCAGTTGCCTTAAAAGTATTTCCTGCACCATCATTGGCCTCAAGAAAATGTTTGGCCTTTTCCCAATCTGGTTTAAAGCCAAAATTCTTTTCAATATCATTATCTATATCAGGAACCTCTTCAATTAAGGATAATTCATAAATCGATTGGGCATTATCTGTAACCGGACCGTAGCTATCTACCGCGATAGTAACCGGTCCCATGCCCATCATGCCAAATGCAACTAAGCCGAATGCAAATATGCTTGGATAGATCATAATTTCAGCTAAACCAAATCCACTTGCAATATAGGCTCCAAACATAATTCCAACAAACACCATTCCTATCCAGAATGCGCTGAAGTTACCTGCAACTAATCCAGATAATATGTTTAATGATGCACCACCAGATTTTGAAGCAGTAACCACTTCATTAACATGTATTGAACTAGGACTGGTAAAGATTTTTGTAAACTCGGGAATAAGAGCTGCCGCCAGAGTTCCAAAGCTGACAACTAGAGCCAGAACCCACCATAAACCTGTCAATTCCGTAGTACCTGCAGCTCCAGGTCCTAAAATAAAATAGCTGACAGCAAAGGTAGAAATTATAGAAAGAACAGAGGTTATCCATACTAGATTGGTAAGAGGCTGTTCAAAATCAAAATCGTCCTTGTCACCAAATTTTGACTCGCTCAAAGCCCTATTAACATAGAACGATGCTATGGAAGTAATAACCATTATTACGCGAATTACAAAGATCCAGGTCAACAGCGCTGTCTGTAGATGTGGCGCTACCGCTAAAACTATAAAGGTAATCAATGCTACGCCTGTAACTCCATAGGTTTCAAACCCATCAGCAGTTGGTCCTACACTGTCTCCGGCGTTATCTCCAGTACAGTCTGCAATAACTCCCGGATTACGCGGATCGTCTTCTTTAATTCCAAATACGATTTTCATCAGATCAGCACTAATGTCAGCAATCTTGGTAAATATTCCGCCGGCGATACGCAAGGCACTTGCACCAAGGGATTCACCTACTGCAAATCCTATAAAACTTGCACCAGCTAACTCACGGGGAACAAACAGTAGAATAACCAGCATCATGATTAATTCAACACATACTAATACAACCCCGATACTCATTCCAGCATCAAGAGCAATATTTAATAACTTGAGGGGTTTTCTTTCGAGTGAAGTAAAGGCTACCCGGCTGTTTGCCAGGGTATTCATGCGGATGCCGTACCAGGCTACACTATATGAACCTAGAATACCGATTACGGTCCAGGCTAAAATAAATAGTACTGAGCCTATAGGCATGTGGTCAAGAAAACCAAAATAAAAGGCTATGGCTGCACCTATAAAAGCGAATAATATAACGAGAAATTTGCCCTGTTGAATAAGGTAAGTTTTACAGGTCTCATAAATGACTTCTGCTACATCCAGCATACTTTGATGGGACTTTAAAACTATAACCTTTTTATACTGGTAAAAGCCAAATAATATGCCGAGTACGCTAATGAAGATTCCAATTATTAGCATACTGTTTTGCCCCGAACTTAATGCGGGAATTTCCAGGTCTGCCTCGCTGGCAAACACAACTGCCGGTGAAAGCAATACAATAGCTAGGCTGTATAGCCATGCTAGGATTACCTTCACTCCGCTATTTTTCAAGACATTCATCATTGTACAATCCTTTCTTAAATAGTTTTACGTGAATAATTATCTTCCCCTCTGGTTATCATAATTTCCACTAACCCTATAATGTCTATAACTGAACTTTGGTCTTCCATCACTTCTAGTAGTAGTTAGTTGATTAAGATCTCCACCTGGTAGAAAATATACTTCGCTAGATAATTATTCTACTATCATCTTAATTGGACTTCAGTGTGCTTTGAACCAAACACTTTAGCCGCTCCCGCTGCCTGATACTCTTATATTCATGGATGTATTAACCATTCCTATTTATCAGCTAACGTAATATGCGAAATGCGGCCAATAGTAAAATAATAAATATTTCTTCTTCATAAATTACTGCAAAAAACTAGTTTAATTAAAGCTGTGATTAGTACATATTGGTTTTTGTGGCCGACGGAAATAACTGCTCATATGATTTCTTGTATCCAGATTAAACTATTTATAAAGCGGGAAATCCTCTAAGTCCTCTTTTACATTATTAGTTAGTAAATCCGTAGCAGTATAATTAGATATATTCAATAAATGTTTAAGTTGCCGTTCAAACTTATTAGATTTCCCGCAAATCTATTATTTCCCTGTATACACTGGTTTACGTTTTTCGAGAAACGCACTCATCGCTTCCTCGTAATCATGAGTATCCAAGAGATCCCCAGAGAAAGCAAATTCGACATCATATTGGTCTGAAAGCCTCGCATCTGCATTAATATGCAGCGCTCTTTTCCATCCCTGTACAACTAAAGGTGAATTGGCCAACAGCTTTTTGGCTACTTCCATAGCTGTTTCCATTAGTTGTTCGCCAGGTACAACCTTATAGATCCCACCATGCTTTGCCATTTCCTCGGCTTTAAGAGCATTGCCAGTCAACGCCATATAATTAACCACCTTAGTAGGTGCTAATAGAGATACGAAGCCCCCGGCACTGATAAAACCTATCTTGGCTTCTGGTATACCAAATGACGCTTTCTCAGAAGCAACAATGATATCACAGGTGGCTGCATAACAGAACCCCGCTCCCAGAGCTGCTCCATTAACAGCAGCTATTACCGGAACTTTACAGTCATAAACAGCTCCTACACTGCTTTTAACCAGATCACGATAATCAAGCAGAGTACCCTTGGTCAATGCTTTGAGCTCATTCAGGTCGTTTCCGGCCATAAACTGTTTCCCTTCCGCACGTAATATAACAACCTTTACATCTTCCATACCATTAATTGACTTAAAAAGGGTTCCCATCTCTTTATACAATTGAGCATTTATTGCGTTTACCGGCGGCCGGTTAACAGTTACTATCCCTATATTATCTTGAACCTCAAATGTTACGAATTCCATGGTGCGCCTCCTTTTTTCTCTCGCCCCGGGTAAATGATGCTAGCACTTTGATTAATAGCGTTTCATCATAACCGGAGTTTTTCTATCATATCTTGGTAGGGTTTCAGGTTCTACCCATTCAATTTTTGGATTACAGCGATTAACCGCTCTACAGTAATCGGATATTTCCTTCTGCATCTGTTCAAGATTGCCTTCCTGTCCGGGTGCATATTCAACAATTACTTTAAGATTATCAATCTTCGGACTTGGTGATTCCTTTATTACAAACATATGTCCGGTTACTTTCGGACCCATTACTTTTCTAATGCTTTCTAACAGAACCGCACCGAATACATTAACCCCTTTAACCGTTAACAT
>CAYZYO010000046.1:0-17242 GCA_964482585.1 uncultured Syntrophomonadaceae bacterium
TAATGACCAGCATTGATAATAATTCAATTATTGGAGTATTTATTGGAGTAGTATTTACTTTCGTTGTCCAGAGCAGTACTGCTACTATCGGGGTTTTACAGGAACTGGCTAACCAGGGAGCAGTTACCTATAACCAGGCAGTTCCGATTCTGTTTGGAGACAACATAGGGACCACTGTTACCGCTTTGCTAGCTGCCATAGGTGCCGGGGTAGCTGCTAAAAGAACAGCATTAACGCATTTTGTATTCAATGCGGTGGGGACAATCATATTTTTACCTTTATTCTTAATAGGAATCTTTAAACCGGTAGTAGTATGTTTAACTAATTACCTCTTTGCGCTAATGCCTGGTTCAGCTGGAACATGGGAGGCTCTAAACATCAAATTGCAAATTGCGCAGACCCATGCGGTATTCAATATCAGTAATACCTTAATACAGCTGCCATTAGTAGCGCTTTTAGTAATAATTGTAACCAGGTTAATTCCCGATGCCAAAGTGGAAGTAATTGAAGAGCATAAAACTAAATTTATCGATAAAAGGTTTTTAAGTGATCCTTTTCACCCTTCCATAGCTTTTTCCCAGGCAACTAAGGAGACCATGCGAATGGGACAACTTGCTATACAGGCTTTCAGTAATGCCATAGAGTATTTTAAGAGCCGTGATCCCCATTTATTTCATAAAGCAGAAGAACTGGAATCAACTATTGATACACTGGAAAGAGAAATAACTGACTACATAGTAGCAGCCTCAAAAAGACGCTTATCCCCCAAGGAAACTAACCATGCCTACATAATACTGCAGTCACTTAATGATATTGAAAGAATTGGGGATCATTGTGAGAATATTATTGAACAGGCAAATTATGCTACCGAAAATAATGTTAGTTTCTCCGGTGAAGCCCAGACCGAGTTAAATACTATGGTAGAATTAACCGATAAGACCCTGCACATGGCATTAAGAGCAATTGAATATGAAGACAAACAACTTGCTCGCAGGGTTATAAAAAATGAGGAAATAATTGATAAAATGCAGTCAGATTATCGAAAAGCACATATTAGAAGATTAAATGAAAGAATATGTAATGGTAGTAATGGAGCAGTTTTCTTAGACCTTTTAGGAAACCTGGAAAGAATAAGTGACCACTGCCGCAATATTGCTAACTATGTGCTTGGGGAGGAGTAAAACATTTTCTATTTTTCCATTTCCATAGGGATGTTCTTTATCTGCTGGTTTACCTGAATAACAACAATAAATGAAGCCATAAGGGCAACACTGGAATGAATGGCTTCAGAATAAACCGCTAATCATGCCTGCGACACTTTGCATACTCAGTCCCACAGGTTGTTCTGGTCAAAAAGCCCGGCTAGAATCAAATCTCCAATTATCAGATTATACGTCAAATATTATATTTTTTACCATTACCAAAGACCAAATTAATAGTAGGGTTTTACCTACAAAACCTATATAATTAGGAATGAATTTATTGTTTAACTGATTAAAATAGGTATATGCAATAAATAAACAATGATCATTTAAGGAGCTTAGTTATGATAACATATATTGCGTTAACTTTTACAGCACTCTTCTGGGGCTTATCTTTCATAGGCACCAAGATAGCTTTAACCAGTTTTTCACCATTTGTATGTATTTTTTTACGATTTAGTTTAGCATCTTGTTTTTTCTTATTTATATTAGCCAAAAAAGGTTCTTTTAGCTCAGGTTTAAAGGAACATAAGAAACTCTTTATTTTAGCTTTATTTCAACCGGGACTGTATTTTACTTTTGAGACTGTAGGTCTTACATATACCAGTGCCTCCGAAGCCTCTATTATACTGGGTTTGGTTCCCCTGGCAGTTATGATATTAGCCAGGGTGCTGCTTGGGGAAGAGATAACTCTGAAAAACCTTTTTGGAATATCTTTATCAATTATAGGGATTAGCATCCTGGTTTTAGGAGGGCCTGGTTTTGATTGGGCTTTTAAAGGTTCGTTCTATGGTGATATTTTAATTCTAGGAGCGGTAATTGCTGCTGCATTTTATATGGTTTTGGCCAGGGATTTAGCCAAAAATCTTTCAGCTTTAGAGATAACCGGTTTCCAGGTAATTTATGGTACAATTATTTTTTCCCCCTTTTTCCTCATTAAAGCAGGAGAAATACAGTGGGTTATGGTAAGTGTCCAATCTATTGGAGCTATTATTTTTCTTAGTTTGTTTGCTACCATTGGTGGTTTTTTATCATATAATTTTGCCTTAACCAGGACAACAGCCTCTAAGGCCTCAGTATTTATAAACGGTATTCCGGTAGTTACAGCAGTAGGAGCATGGCTTATCTTGAGTGAAAGACTTAGTTGGTTACAAATCATTGGGGGTATAATAGTATTATCAGCTGTGTTTATTACTAGTACCTCCAATATAGCAAAAAATACTGCTGAAAAAAAACGTTTACAGTTACTCGATTAAGAAGAGTAGAAAAGTAAAAAACAAAGGTGGGGTTATCAAGATGTCTGATTATCAAGCCATGTATTATGAGATTAAGGATAAATATTTATATTGCCAGCTTTGTCCGCACCACTGCCGGTTAAAGGAAGGACAAACTGGATTATGCCGGGTGAGAAAGAACTGTGGTGGAGTTCTTATTGCTGTTAATTATGGTGAGATTTCTTCTATTGCTGTTGATCCAATAGAAAAGAAACCCCTTTTTCACTACTATCCGGGAAGTTATATTCTTTCCGTGGGTACTTATGGCTGTAATTTTGACTGTCTTTTTTGTCAGAATTATTCTATTGCTCATAATAATCCTAATGTATATTATCTCGATCCCCAATCCCTGGTTGCTGTAGCTGCAAAGGCTCAAAAAAAGGGTTCAATTGGAGTAGCGTTTACCTATAATGAGCCATCTATCTGGTACGAATATATCATTGATGCTGCACCTTTATTAAAAGAAAAAGGATATAAAGTTGTGCTGGTAAGTAATGGTTTCCTTGAAGAAAAACCGCTAAAAACCCTCCGGCCTTTTATTGATGCGGTTAATATAGATGTTAAGGCATTTAGTGAAGATTTTTACCGCAAAATTTGCCGCGGCAGTTTAAGACCGGTGTTAAGAACGGTGGAAGAGTTATCAGGAAAGGTTCATATTGAAGTTACTACTTTACTGATACCAGGAAAAAATGACAGCTGTAATGAAATCCAAGAATTGTGCCGATGGCTTTCGGGTATTGATATAAACATACCCCTACATATAAACAGGTACTATCCAAGTTATAATATGCAAGATATTCCTCCTACACCGACCGCAACCTTGTATAATGCTCAAGAAATAGCCTGTCGTTATTTAAATTTTGTATATATAGGTAACCTGGGAAAAGAAAACAACACCTATTGTCCTGACTGCAGTAATATCTTGATAGAGAGAAACAGTTTTAAGGTGGACCCAGGGGGAATAAAAAGTGGAAAATGTAACCGTTGTGGGCGGGTGATTGATTTTATTGCCGGTAGTTCTAAGTAAATATAATACAATTTTTTCGACCTTATGACAACATAATGATTACTTGTAGTAAAAATAAACGGCGTTTTTTGAAATGCAGCAGCGTTCATTTTAAGGCCGTTTTTTGTATATTACAGGATTATGTAATGGGACAACTAATTAGAAACGCTGGTACTAAAGAACTGGTTTATTCTATAAGTTTGTGCCTACATAACTAATTAATTGAGTCTTTAGTCTTATTTTATTACTGTTATAAAATAGTATATAATAAAAATAATGGAAGACAAAGAAATATATGGGAGGTAGTCATACTACTATGGTGGAATTCGTTTTGTTTATGCTGCAGGGAATTCCAGAAATGACAGGTGCGGTTGCTTTGTGTATGATATTAGCACGGGTTAACTTATCCTGGAAAAGAGCTTTAATAGTTGGCTTGATCTTATCGTTGCTGATTTATGCTGTTAAATCAACAACTGTATTTTGGGGGTTCCACTGTTTATTGGCATTGTTAATTATAATGATTTATCTTTTCCGGTATTGTAATGTTCCTATATATTTAGCCTTTACTGCTTCAATAATAACTCAGACTATCCTACTCATCCTGGAGAATATCTTTGTTTTAATTTCTTTTTATGTGCTCAGTCTTAATAAGGAAATAATATTAACTAACCAGTTTTACTGGTTTTTACAGGGTCTGCCCCAGGCTTTAGCAATTTTAGGATTGGCGTATTTTCTTAATAAAGTAAAGCCTAAACTATTGTTTGAAACTAATGCTAATAATGCATAAGAACAGTGAAATATGTTAGTTAGAAAATAAATGCTTAATGTAGTCACTTTTCTAGATAAGTTGGCCAGGGGCACTGGAGTTTTGGTAAAACCGCAACAAACGGATAGAATCGTAGAGGCGACTTCAGTCGCCCGCCTGACACTCTGAATTGCGTGATAGGAGACTGAAGCCTCCTCTAGTAAGTATAAAAATCAAGGATTAACTGCAGGGTTAAAGGCAAAATATCATAATTGTTAGCGTGAATCTGTGGTAAAGTATTTCTTTGTTTTCATAAAGTGGTTGTGTCCTCTGGGCATGAGGAGTTAGTTTAATTACTAACATATTATTCTGATGGAAACTGAAAGCGGAGAAACTAAATTGAATGAATTTCTTTTATTTATAATGAGGGGATTTCCCGAAAGTATTGGATTAATAAGCCTTTGCTTGGTATTATCTGGAGTGCCGGTTTTGTGGAAAAGGGTTTCAGTTTTTGCAGTTTTTTTGACATTAATAACTTATATTATCCGGCATTCACAAATATTTTTTGGCTTCCATAGTTTGGTAATAATTTTTCTTATTATCGGCTATATGTGGAAGTATTTGAATGTTTTGCTTAAAAAAGCAATGATATCTGGTCTTCTAGGTTTTTTTATACTTGGAATTCTAGAATATATGAATTATATATTTTTTTTGTTGGTGATGGATTTAGACCTTGATTTATTTATTAATAGTGCAGATCCAATAAGTATCCTGGTATTCTTACCACAGAGTATTGCCATGATTTTATTGGCAATAACAGGTAATGCTTTTTTAAAAAACCAAAAGGAAGTTGAGTTAATTGACAATTAAGGATTAAAAGTATCTTGCATGAGGTAGATACATGGATATTGAACAAAGACGTAAACAAATACTATATGAGCAGGTTATACTATTACATATTTTCTGTGTATTTCTTTTTTTAGGGGTAACAGTACAATATTTAAATGTAGTTATTCCTGATTTCAAGTCAATGCGGTATGCAGTATATTTTGCGCCGATTACCGGTATATTTATTCTAGAAATTTTGATATTCTATTGGGCTAAGGATAAGTTAACAAATGGTCGCCAGGAAAATGTAGATAGTGTTATCCTGGTTTTTATAGGTTTTCCGCTTGTAATAGCCGGAATAGTAATATTTATAGCCGGGGATATGATTCCTTATGTCAAACTTCTTTTTATACTACCGGTAATAATTGCCGGCTCAATAGCCGGCAGAAAAGCAGTTTATTGGGCAGCAGTATCAAGTATTGCTTTATTAATCGTATTTGACTTGCCTATTATTAAGCAGAATTTTATTTACGGTATTTTTGATCATAATTTTATTCTTATCTGTACTATATTGATAGCTGGATGGTTTTGTGGTTCAGTATCTGATATAGAGTCTTCCTATCGTCAAGAAATTTCACTATCCAAACAAAAAATGGAGGATATCATTAATTTTTTACCTGATGCTACTTTTGTAGTAGATACCCAGGGTAGGGTAGTTACCTGGAACAAGGCTATGGAAGAAATGACCGGGATAAAAAGCAGTGATGTATTAGGTAAAGGCAATTATGAATATACTATACCCTTTTATGGTGTCCGCAGGCCGTTGTTAGTTGATATGGTACTACATGATAACAAGGAAATTGAGAGTCAATATTTGTCTATTCAAAAAAATAACGATAATCTTATAGCAGAAACATTTGCTCCAGGGGTTGGTAAAAAGGGAGCTTTTTTATGGACTAAAGCTACTCCATTATATGATGAAAAGGGAAATATTGTCGGTGGGATTGAATCCCTTAAAGATATAACTGAAATCAAAATGCTGCAGCAGGAGATTGAAAGAGTGGATAGGCTAAACCTGGTGGGAGAAATGGCAGCCAGTATTGCTCATGAAGTTAGAAATCCTATGACTACAGTTCGCGGTATGCTGCAGCTGCTCGGAGAGAGTCCAGAATACAATAAAGACAAGACTAGTTTTAATCTTATGATTGAAGAGCTGGACCGGGCAAATGTAATTATTTCTGAATATCTAGCCCTGGCCCGTAATAAAATAGTGGATTTACAGGAAAAAAACCTGAATAACATTATTACGGCAATATCTCCGCTACTTAAAGCTGATGCCTTATGTTCAGATAAAAATATTGTAATTGAGCTTGGAGAAATTGCAGATATAAATGTTGATGAAAAAGAAATCCGCCAGCTCATCTTAAATCTGGTTCGTAACGGCCTGGAAGCTATGTGCGAGGGCGAGAACCTGACCATACAGACATTTACCGATGGTGATGATGTAGTGTTGTCAATTAAAGATGATGGGCCGGGAATTGCTCCCGAGGTAATGGAAAAGATCGGCAGTTCCTTTATTACAACTAAAGAGAGTGGAACTGGGTTAGGACTACCGGTTTGTTATAGTATTGCAGCGAGACATAATGCCTCAATTAAAGTTGAGACAGGTTCTTTTGGTACTAACTTCCTGGTGTTTTTTAAAGCAGTAGATTAACCTGTATTAATCTACTGCTAATTTCAGTCGTTTGGCCAAAGGCCGTATTCCCATTTTTCAGCTTCAGGAGAAGGTTTACCAGCTAATAAAGCGGCAAAGGCGAGTAAGGCTTTATGAGCATCACCGATCGGGTAATAAAAAGCTGTCCAGTTTTCACTATCTTCTCCATCGTGATTAGGGATGACCCAATCAAACTGCCAGGCCAGCTGTAATTCAGAAGGAGCACTATTAGCTCTTTTTTCTATGTTTTCTAGATCTAATAGTGACAATATAGTTTTTTGGCGTTTAGTACGCCGTAGTAATTTGCGGCGCATTATATCAATTAACAGATTCGAAATGTCATTAGATCGTTCTTTTAGCCAGATAATTTCGCTTCGCGATAGTGGAGAGAGAAATATTCTCAGCATTGATACTTCTGACATATCCGGAAGGTTCCAAAGAGCCCGAGGCACAAAGGGATTCCCTTCAAAAAAAACATTTCCCCCCTGGTTTAAAATCATTTGCACTTCTCTTAAATCTATACCCTGCAGATCACCTCGTACATCGAGAGAAATAAAATCATCTTTATTACTAAAGTGTTCTATTTCTTTACGGGAACGAAAGTAATAGTCTATACCTTCAATTTCACCAGGCCGAGGATCACGGCTGTTATACAAGACTAATTTATGAAGATTATTTTCTAATTCCGGATAAAATAATTTTAATGCCTGGCATAGAGGTCCTTTGCCAACACACGAGGGTCCACCCAACATTATTAAACGACCAGCCGAATTCATATTAAATCAACCTTTCACGAATATTATAGCAATCAAATTCGGCACAGTATAAGGTAAATCCTGTAAATTAAGCAAATAAAAAATATAAAACATGGTTAGTACGAAAAAAACGATTAATGCAGTCGCCTTACTTAGATAAGTTGGCCGCGCACTGGCGTTTTGGTGAAATCGCAGCAACCAATTAGAACCGTAGAGGCAACTTCAGTCTTCGCCCTGACACCCAGAATTAAACAGCTGGTCGGAGACTGAAGTCTTCTCTACGGTATATAATGTATAAATACTACTCTGCGCAGTAGAATAAACATATATAAAGCATGACAGCTTGTTTTAGAATTTTGCATTAATTAAAAATGCTAATATAAATAGCTCAACAACCTTCAAAATATGTAATGGTGCAGACGTATTCTGACCACGATATAAAGAAAGTTTGATGTTAAAAATTAGCCAAACTCCCGTTTAACTGATTAAACGAGCGAAATAGACTGCTAAAGTTTATCTTTTATATTTTTCAAAGAGTTTTCTCATAAAAAATGTACTGCCATCATAATCAAGTTGAACCAGTTTGTTTTCCTTTACAAGATTAGTTATAATGCTATAATCTGCACCTGCTTTCGCTAAAAATTCCAGGACAGCATCTTTGCGCATAGGATGAACCGATGTAATACTTAAAATATCTTCTTCAGTATTACCCGAAAAAGTAAAGTCATTTCCTTCATAACCTATGAGATATTCAACTTTATCTAAGTGTTTGCTAAAGATTTGATAAGAGGTGTTTATCTTATTTTCATCCGGAATTTCTATTCTTTTATCTGCAGGTGGTCTGGTGGGAATTGATAAGTAGGCTATAATCGGGTTCAAGGTGGCTATAAAACTGGCCGTATTTTCTAAGCTGGTATCAGTGTCATTAATACCTTTTACCAGCATAGTTTCAGTGAATAATTCACCGGTAAATTCCCGGGAAAACTTGGTTATTCCATCAAGAATCGTGTTTAAAGATAGCCCTTTTACCGGATGATCTATTCGGCGCCATATTTCCTCGTCTACTGCATCAACTTTAACCGATACCCAATCAGCTTTATTAAGCTGTTCCCGGACATCTTTATCCCATAATAGAGAAGCATTAGTTATAACTGCAATTTTAATGCCCAGGGTTTTTAATAATTCTATTTCCTTTCCCAGATTAATATCCAGGGTAGGTTCCCCATCAGGCACAAATGATAGATAATCTATTTTCTCTCCTGCATTTGTTATTCTATTAATTCTATCTTTAACCTCTTGAAATATTTCCATAGGATCATAAAAAGCCTGCCTTGCTATTTGCATTTTACTGGAAAATCCCTGCTGGCAGTATGCACAGGAATAGGTGCAGATTTTAGGCGGAATATTGTTAACTCCCAGACTCCGTCCTAATCTTCGTGATGGAATCGGACCAAAGCTTTTCATTGATATCTAACCTCCACATATAATAATTTTTGGTGGTGTATATTTATAATTGGGGATTTTGCATAATAACTATTATATATCATGGAACTCTTGCATCCGTAGAGGGGAATTCAGTCTCTGACTTGATTGTCTCCTGAGGCAGAGTGACATGAATTCTTGAATTATGCAAAATTATCATTTAACTAGAACCTTAAACTATGTCCTTCTAACTATTATACAGTTTTTAATATTAAATTTAGAAATGTTGTAATATTTATACCTCAATTCATTTGGTTTGTTAGGAAAGGAAGTGCCATCTGTGAAGAGACTTCCGTCTCCAGTTTAATTGTCATCCTGAAGCAAAATAATGAAATGGCGAATTATTTGAACTATAAAACTCTCACTTTTAACCTTAAAACTATTAATAATATTAATTTTAGGAACAACTGATAGACAATTTGCATTATATAAAATATTAGAAGATAAATCTAATTTAGTTTTCCAGGTTTAAACATGGTGCTTTGACTCAGGATGACAGCACTAAAGTACATACATAATCAATAAATCATAAAAAATATAACTCTTATGAAATCCTCACTTGATAATTCCAGGGGGGTGTCGTTATTAAACTTACTGATTTACCAATAAAAAGGGTTGGGATTATTACTAAAGTCACCGCGGGGGGGCAGAAAAGGCGGCGGCTTTTTGATCTAGGTTTTATCCCGGGGAGTAAGGTCCAAAGTATCCGGAAAAGCCCCGCAGGTAATCCAACTGCCTATTTAATAAAGGGCTCGGTTATAGCACTGCGAAAAGAAGAATCAGACACCATAATAATTCAAGCAGAGTAATTTTTTCAAGAGCTATTAGACAGTAAATTATTAGTGGGGGTAATTGTTTTGTTTAACAGTAATAAAGCTGCATTAAGAAAAAGATTTAATATCAACATCGAGTCACCTGAAGAAGCTATAATTGCTCTTGCTGGGAACCCTAATACAGGAAAAAGCACAATTTTTAACAATTTAACCGGAATGAAACAGCATACAGGGAACTGGCCAGGGAAGACTGTTTCTCAAACCCAGGGAAAGTATATTTTGGATAATAAAACATATATAGTTACGGATCTTCCAGGAACTTATTCCCTTTTTGCTAATTCTATTGATGAAAAAATAGCCCGTGATTTTATTTGTTTTGCTCACCCTGATGCCACAGTAGTAGTAGTAGATGCTACCTGCCTGGAAAGAAATCTCAATATGGTACTGCAGGTAATGGAAATAACGCCAGATGTTATTGTATGTTTAAATCTAATTGATGAAGCTGAAAGAAAAGCAATTAAAATAGATTTTAATGCTCTATCAGCTGAACTAGGTGTACCTGTAGTACCTACTGCAGCCAGGAATGGCCGGGGAATTCTGGATTTAAAAAAAGCTGTAAAAAATCTGGTTGCAGGTAATACCAAGACAACTCCTAGAAGAATCCAGTATGATTGGGAAATTGAGAAAGCGGTTGAACAATTAGAGATAAAAATCAAGGCTGTGATACCTGATAGTTTAATAAATCCACGCTGGATAGCCCTGCGATTAATTGATGGTGATCGGAATCTATTAAATGAAATTAATGCCTATGCAAAAGCAATGGGGTACTGAAATGAGTGTTTCAAACAAAATTGATACGGGTAATGTCTGCAAAATAGCCGACAGTTTAAACCTGAAAAATGACGAGTTAAACGAGAAAATTGTAAAGACTTTGCATAATGATGCTGAACTTATTGCTAATCAAGTAATTAGCCGGGGACAGCCCAAAATAAATTGGGACTTTAAGCTGGATAATATTCTAACCTCCAGATGGTTAGGTTTTCCCATAATGGGGGTAATTCTTTGTTTAGCTTTATGGCTGACAATAAGTGGAGCCAATTATCCTTCACAGGTATTAGCAGATGTATTGTTCTGGGGACAGGATAAACTAAGTGAACTTTTTACATGGGCTCATGCTCCTGAATGGGCACATGGTTTTTTCATACTAGGAGTTTACCGGTGTGTAGCCTGGGTAATCTCAGTGATGCTACCGCCTATGGCTATTTTTTTCCCTTTATTTACTCTTTTAGAGGATTTTGGTTATTTACCCAGGGTGGCTTTTAATCTGGATAATTTCTTTCGCAAGGCGGGATGCCACGGAAAACAAGCCCTTACTATGTGTATGGGATTTGGTTGTAATGCTGCAGGAATAATATCCTGTCGTATAATTGACTCACCTCGGGAAAGGCTGATAGCAGTATTAACCAATAATTTTGTTCCCTGTAATGGGCGTTTTCCAACACTAATTGCTATGGCTACTATTTTTCTGGGAGGAGCTGCATTATCTTTAAAAAGTATAATTGCTTCCGGGGTTGTTGCTGGAATTATAATCATAGGTATTATTACCACATTATTAGTATCGTATGTTTTATCTAAAACTATGCTTAAGGGGATTCCTTCCTCATTTTCCCTGGAGTTACCTCCATATCGTAAACCCCTTATAGGACAGGTAATTATTCGTTCAATATTTGACAGAACTATCTTTGTCCTGGGACGGGCAATAATGATTGCTGCACCTGCAGGAGCGATAATCTGGATTCTGGCTAATGTAAGTATTCAGGAAGTTTGTGTCTTTGCCCATTGTACTGAATTTCTAGATCCTTTTGCCAGATTACTAGGTCTTGACGGTATAATATTAATGGCCTTTATTCTGGGACTGCCAGCCAATGAAATAGTATTGCCAATTATGATAATGGGTTATTTAAATACTGGTACTATGCTTGAACTTAATAGCCTTCAAGAATTAAGAAGCCTTCTAGTTGGTCATGGTTGGACCTGGTTAACAGCCTTAGAGGTTATGCTGTTCTCGTTATTACATTATCCATGTGGAACCACACTAGTTACAATTTACAAGGAAACCAAAAGTATAAAATGGACATTGGTGTCGGTGTTGATGCCTTTATGTGTAGCATGCTTTACCTGTTTGGTTATTAACCAGTTGATAACCAGGTTGGGATTAATATAAGAATTAAGATTATCTCCAAACAGAATATGATTATATCCATTAGCGCAAACTTTCCTTTACCTGGCTATTAATTATTAAATTTTTGTGATTCTACTATGAAAAGTTATATTTATCCCCGTATATAGTTGGTTAGTTGCAAAAGAAGTACCCCCCCCCCGTAAAGGAGACTTCAGTCTCCGTTGAGAAGATTCAATATCAAGCAACCGTAGCCAAAGTCTCCTCTAGTGATGCGAGAGTTCTAATGATATAAAATAACTATTATGCCAAAACTATCTATAAATAAAATGCATGAAATTATCTTTAGAATCGTACTGTTTTATATAAATAGAGCCGTTTTCTAGATAAGCTATTTCAGGATACGATTTATTTATATAATCTTTGGGGGAACGAGATATAACATCTCCAATTCTAATTTGACTTGGCATAAGGCTCAATGCAAAAATTACACTATTTAAGTTTCCATAGTAACCAGCATGTACAATTCCCGCTAATTTACCTAAAATAATTATGTTATTGGCTGCAATTAATTCTGCACTTTCGTGTACATCTCCCCATACAACTATAGACCCTTCCGAATAAAATTTCTGCCCACTTCTAACATTACGGGTAATCGTTAGATCTTTATTTTTGTTTCTATTAAGCTCCCCGGTATTATTAAGGATCATTCCGTAATCAAGACATAGATGCTGTAAGGAAGAAATATCTTTATGAGACAAATATTTTAAACCTTCTCCTCTGAAAACAACACGAGAACCATTAAATAAAGACTGGTTACTAGTAAATTTACTTTCCAGGAAATCGCGGTATTCCTGGAAAGTACCGTTTTCAAAGACAAAAACCAAGCTGTTATTTACTCCTTTAATCTTAACCATTATAGTAATTTACCTGCCTTTTAATGGGATATTAATATCAAGAGCTGAACGCCGACCTTCGTTAATAAAAGTTACTTCAGGTGTACCTTCTATTTCAACATGTTTGGCAATAACCTGAATTATTTCTTCCTTTAATGTGTCCATTAACTGGGTTGATGCACCTAAACGGTCGTGAGTTAGGACTAGTCTTTGACGATCATTTGCCTGTTTACGGCTGGACATATTCTCTTTTGAAAAAATACGTTTTAAAAAATTTAACATCAGCTAATCCCTCCTTTAATTGTTATTAAATAGATTTCTTCCTAAGTTTTTCAACTTGCTCCAGAAGGATTGGTCATCAAATTTTAAAAAATCAACTTTTTGACCGGTTAAGCGTTGAGCAATATTTCTAAAAGCTTTACCGGCATTAGAGTGTTCATTTAAAATAATAGGTTCACCTTTATTGGTAGATATTAAAACATTTCTATCTTCTGGGACTACACCTAAAAGCTCAATACATAAATGATCCAGCAGATCTTCAATGCTTAACATATCTCCTCTGTTAACCAATTCCGATTGCAAACGATTAATTACTAATTTGGTATCGGTGAATTCAGCTGATTCGAGAATGCCAATGATCCTATCAGCATCTCTTACAGCTGAAACCTCCGGATTAGTAATTACAATAGCTTTATCAGCCGCAGCAATAGCATTTTTAAAGCCATGTTCTATGCCTGCGGGACAATCCACAAAAATGAAATCAAACTGTGGTTTAAGCTGGTTACAAAGATGTTTTATCTGATCAGGAGTAACCTCGTTTTTATTCCTGGTCTGGGCAGCAGGTAGCATATAAAGTTCAGGAAAGCGTTTGTCTTTAACTAATGCTTGTCTTAAGGTACACTCACCTTCGATTACCTGTACCAAATCGTAAATAATCCGGTTTTCTAAACCAAGGATTAGATCAAGTTTTTTTAAGCCGATGTCTAAATCTAGAACAACCACTTTGTAATCTAGTTTAGCTAGTGAAGCACCAACATTAGCTACAGTTGTTGTTTTTCCAACTCCGCCTTTGCCAGAGGTAACAACTATAACTATACCTTCTTCTGTCTTACTTACCATTAAAATGGTCCCTCCCTTAGGTTGATAAGCCTGTCTATTATTAAGTAGTTATTTTGACAAAACAAAACATATACTTGAGGATTTTGCATAATCGTTATTCTATATCATTAGAACTCTTGCATCCGTAGAGGAGACTTTAGTCTCCTGCTTAATTGTCATCTTGAGATAAAGTGCCATCATGAATTCTTGAATCATGCAAAACTCTCACTTAATTGTAATCTAAATTAATAACTGAATAAACTGCTATTTTTGGGAAAGAATGAAGATTAAATTATAATTAGTCTAAAAAATAAACATGAGCCCTTAAAATAGGGCTCATGTGGAGAGGGGATGTGATGGGATGAATATATTATATTTGGGGGGGGAAGTTTAACTAAGTATGGCATATAAAACCGCTCGGTGGCAATGGTTTCACCAATCAAAGATAATTATCCAGCACATATATAAACTTAATGTGAAGTTAACGTTTTTTTGCAGGATGTATTTTCAGTTGTGCCTTAAAGAAGAAAATGTTATGCAGCTGTTCTCTAGCAGGTCAAGTTGGTTTGAAGAGAATTATTGGCTAATAAGAATGCAGGAAGGTAAATGGTGAAATCTTTACCTGGATGAAATAAAAATCTTTACAACTTATCCCACCAGTTAAAATTATTAAACAGAAATACTCCTATTATTGCAGCTATTAGGCCGACTCCCAGGCAAATAATTAAAATCAAAGCGAATACAGAATCAAACGTTTCCATGATATCACCCCAAACCATTACCCTATTTAATAATAACATGAATTATTATTACACGGTTACCTTTTTCACATATTAAATATTATTAAACAATATTTATTTATAAAGTGGGAAAATGTCCATTTAGTTTTATGCATTTTAATGGGTATTAGCACATATATAAAAATATAAAGTAAATTATATACATAAAGAATATTTATTACTTCAATTCAAAAAAATAATAATTACCGATAAAAAAAGGAAAACTGTTTGAGATTGTAGAATTAATCTAAAGGGTTTTAGGTATATTAAGTTACCTGGGGAAGAGTATAGTTTGAAAAAGGGGATGATACAATGGCTGAAAAACTACATATTTTTGCGGTGTCTGATTCAGTCGGAGAAACTGCTGAAAAAATAGCAGTGGCTTCAATGTTACAGTTTAACATTGAACGTAGTATTACTCGTTTCTCAAGGGTTACAAAGGAAGAGCAGGTGTTAAAAATTATTGAAAAAGCCGTTGAAGATGATGCTATTATCATTTATACCATAGTAAAACCTGAATTATGTATTTACCTTGATGAAAGAGCTAAGGAGAATAATGTCATAGCAATCAATGTAATGGCTTCCCTTTTCGATGCTATCGAAAACAAAACCGGGCAAGTTCCTAGATATATTGTAGGAGCCAGTCATAAGATGGATGATCAGTATTTTAATCGCATGAAAGCTATAGAGTATACAATAGAACATGATAATGGACAGAATATTGATACAATAAATGAAGCTGATCTTATTATACTAGGTTTACCCAGGACCTCTAAAACGCCTCTTTCTATGCATTTAGCTAATCTGGGGATTAAGGTAGCAAATTACCCTATAATGATGGATACACAGATTCCTGAGGAGATTAACAGGCTAAAAGGAAAGGTTCCTATGGTAGGTTTAACTATCGATATGGACACATTAATTCACTTAAGAAGAGAAAGGCTCAGAAGTTTTGAATTACCAGAGGATATTGATAGTTTAGATGATCTTGTAGCAGAAGAATTGGATAATGCTTATCGTATTTATGCCAAACTAAAATGTCTGGTTATCGATGTTACTTTAGATGATATTGAAGAAGTTGGCAATACCATAACCCACAAATTTAGTTTACCTTTAAGGGTTACTCATTTCAGGTGTTATTAGGCAAATTTTAAAAGTAACAGAGGTGATAGGGGGGATAATCCCCTATCACCTCTGTTATATTTCACCATTTTTTCACACCTCCTAAAAGCCTGGAAAATTAATAATAATCTTTAACATAAAGTAAGGTGTTAATGGTAACAATATCTTTATGAAGATATTAGATAGGAGGGGTGGCATGGAAGATAAAAAAGGTATAATCGTGAATAAAGATGATTTTACAAATAATAGTCATTATATTAAGGAACATTATGAAGGCCTACTGATAGGGTCTGATATTGAGCAGGGCGGTTATAATATTGGAGTGCAACTGGATGATCACAGGATACTAATAGTTGATCAGGCAAAGGAAAGCAATGTTAGGGAGAGAATTCAGGTGTGGGGGCCTCAAGTACAGGAGATTCAAAAAAAACATAGTACTACCTAAACTTGGATGTATTACTTACGACATAGATTTTAAAGGAGGTTAAATATGGGTGATCAGCAAAGCTATCAGACTCCAATAATGAGTATGGATGAGTTTAATATAGGACTACTAGAAAAAGACAGAATTCCTGGATTACTTGTTCGCTCAGATGAAAATGGATTTTATAATATTGGGATTCAAATAAATGATACTGAAGTGGTAAAAGTAGCATCGGCAAGTGAAAATGATGCAATGTACAAAGTGCAGTTCTGGGCAGATAAAGTTGATGAAATAAGAGAACAGTTCAAAAACCGGGAACCTGGGCTAAAACCGTTTGGGGGGGAATGATCCTCCCTTTTTGTATTTTTCACATATTGTCTCCTTTCAGTGTATAATAATCCTGAAGGGGGATAAGACTATGGATTTAACTCAGTATATCAAATTTCCTTTACAGGACAGGGAATGGATAAAAAAAGTAATTTTCGGTTGTATTATTTTCCTGGTACCGGTATTAAATATTATTATTATTGGTTATTTTATAAAATGCATTGAAATGGGCAGGGAGAAAAGACAGAGTTTGCCGGAGTGGGATAATTGGACTGATATTATACGAGACGGTTTTTTAGGATTGGTTATTGCTATCATTTATTTAGTAATTCCTATCATTCTAGCCCAGTTTCTAAGTGTTATTCCGATTGCAGGCATCTTTTTATCATCTATTATTCTCATATTAATAGGGGCTGTTATACCTATAGCTATAGCTAACTACAGTATTAGACGAGACTTTAAAGATGCTTTTGAATTTGCTAAGATTATTTACCGGCTTAATCATATCACCAAGCATTATTTTACTGTTTACATCTTGATGACATTGGCAACGGTTATAGGAATATTCTTTATATTAATGATGCCTTTGTTTGCGTTTTTGGGTATCTTATTAATGTTTTATTTGGGGATAGTTTTTT
>CAYZYO010000047.1:0-13929 GCA_964482585.1 uncultured Syntrophomonadaceae bacterium
TGGCATCGAGGGTTTCCGGATTTTCATTTTTAATTAAGGTGTAAAACTAACGAGGTCATCTTTCCAATCGGCTTCTGATCTCCTAGAAGTTCTCTTAATTCAGGAATCGTTACTCCCAGACCCCTGGGATTTTGTTCGAGCAGAATAATTGGTAATTGAAAAACCCTGGCAGCCTTAATAAGCTTAATCCAGTTAAGATAGACCTGATGAGAGTCGTGTACGGTCCGGGCCAAAGTTCCCTGAATATCTACGACCAATAAAGCCGTTTTATCCATTTCCAACATTTTAACCGCCCCCTTTATACTCTATTGAGGGTTTTGCAAAATAGCTATTTTATATCATTAGAACTCTGCATCTGTAGAGGAGACTTTAGTCTCCGGCTCAATTGTCTGAGGTGAAGTTGACATATTTATTCTTGAATTACGCAAAACTCTCAATTATATAAGTTTACCATAATCTATATACTTTTTTTACAATTTGTTCCATAATATGTTTAAGGAGTAATCAGAAAGGGGAGAGGGTAATATGAAGACGGGAAAGGATTATATAAATAGTATAGAATCAATGAATCCAATTGTGTATGCTTTTGGCGATAAAGTAGATAATATATTGGAACATCCATGTTTTAGACCGGCTATCAATGCGATTGCTCTAACCTATGACCTATCAAATGAACCCAGTGACCTGATGACGGCAGAATCACCAATCACCAGGACCAGAGTTAGTCGTTTTTTGCACATCTGCCAGACTCCAGAAGACCTAATTAGAAGAACCCGGTTGGGAAATTTCCTGGCTCCTCAGCACGGTGCTTGTATTGGTGCCAGGTGTGCGGGCACTGGGGCCTTAAACACCTTATATTCTTCTACCTTTGAAATGGATCAGAAGCTGGGGACAGATTACCATCAGCGATTTTTACGTTTTTTAGAGTATGCGCAAAGAGAAGATCTTACCTGCAGCGGGATGGTAACCGATGCTAAAGGTGACCGTTCCCTACCTCCTTCAGCGCAAGAGGATCCGGATGTTTATTTACATGTTACCGATATAAGAGATGATGGAATTGTGGTGCGCGGTGCCAAGGCTCATCAATCGGGAGCGGCAATCGCCCATGAAAACATCGTAATACCTACTACCACAATGGGCCCTAAGGAAGAGAAGTTTGCGGTTGCCTTTGCCATACCTCCTGATGCTCCGGGAATTATTCATATTGCTGAAGCACCTGGTCCCAATGCCAGACGATTTATTGGAGATGAAATGGATTTTGGCAATTACCAGTATGGGGTGCATGGTTCAACCCTGGTGGTATTCAATGATGTTTTTATTCCCAAAGAGCGGGTATTTATGTGTGGAGAATATGAGTTTACCGGTAATATGGTTCAAACCTTTGCTGCTTACCAGCGGATGTCAACCGCTGCCTGCAAGGCCGGGCACTGTAGTCTGCTTTGTGGAGCCGCAGCCCTTGCAGCTGAATTTAACGGCTGCGAGAAAATGAGCCATATCAGAGACAAACTAACGGAGATGTCTTTCCAGGCAACTTTGGCTTTTGGTAATGCTATTGCTTCTGGTACTATGGCCACACCTACTAAATCCGGAGTCTACGTACCCCAGACCCTGATGGTTAATGCGGCTAAACTGCAAGCGGTAAAAGCGGTTTGGGATTCGTCCAGGTTAGCCTGTGATATAGTAGGAGGTGTAGTATGTACTGCTCCGGTTAAGAAAGACTTTGATAATCCGGAAATAACGGAGTACATAGAAAAATACTTTAAGGGCAAAGCAGATATTCCTACTGAGGATAGAATTAGGATAGTAAGATTAATAGAATACTTGATTGGCCAGTCATCGATTGTTCCTACCGAATCATTACACGGTGCAGGCCCCCCAACAACTCAAAGACTGATGATTCGCTCGGCTACTCACCTGAACGCTTTTAAACAGCGGGCCCGGGTAATGGCAGGAATTGATAAAGGTAAAGATTAAAAGAGTCACCTGAAATAATGGCTTAATATAAAGGTCTTATAAAATGGCTCCGAGTTTTATAGAGCCATTTTCTTATTAGACTTCATATAGAAACTAAAAAAGCATTAAAAAGCCAGGTACAGAAAGCTTATTCAAGGAATAGATTGATAGCATGATTACTAATCATCCCTTGGCGGGAAAAGGTCTCCATTTAAAAAATACCATTAAAAAACTTAACAACTAGCTTGAGTAATTTGCATAATAATAGCTATTTTATACCATTAGTCTTTAGTCTCCGGCTGACTGTTATCCTGAGGCAAAGTGACATGGTCAATTTCAGAATTATGAAAAACTCTCATCTTAAAAGACTTATACTGTAAACTATCTTTATTTTCCTTAACGCAGTTTTCATTTACTCAAATATGGTTAATAAAATAGGTGGTTAGAAAGTAAAAGAAGGTTTGATACAATATAAAGTAAGATAAGTTCTTGTTTTGCACAGAGATATGCCCGGAACTTATCAGGTCAAAGGAGAGAATCAAATGGGAAGTATTGAAGAAAAATTATTAGAAGAGAAAATGCTGCCAGGGTTGACTGCTATGGCCGAACATAACAGCTTCATAGATCCTGAATTGTACAGCAAATTCATGGTTAAACGTGGTTTGCGTGATATAGATGGCTGGGGTGTACTAGTCGGTTTGACCGAGATTGGTGAAGTACATTCATATATAACTGATGAAAATGAAATAGTTCCAGTTCCCGGGCGGTTGATATACCGGGGAATAGACATTAATGATATTGTAAATGGTTTCTTGAGCGAAAATCGTTATGGTTTCGAGGAAACCTGCTATTTATTATTATTTGGTAAACTTCCCCGGCGAGAACAGTTACAAGAGTTTAAACAGCTGTTAGCGTGTTATCAAACCCTGCCGGAGTATTTTGTTACTGATATGATTCTAAAAGCACCCAGTAAAGATATGATGGTAGTCCTGGCCAGGAGTGTCCTTGCGCTTTACAGCTTTGATGACCGGGCTGATGACACCTCCATAGAAAATGTACTCAGACAGTGTTTGCAGTTAATAGCGTGTTTTCCTCTCCTGGCAGTTTATGGATACCAGGCTTTTTCCCATTACCATGGCAATAACAGCCTGTATATCCACAGCCCCAGGTCTGACCGGAGCATTGCAGAAAATATTTTGCATATGCTGCGGCCAGATAGTAAGTACACCGGGTTAGAAGCAGCCCTATTGGATCTTGCCCTGGTTCTTCATGCTGAACATGGAGGAGGAAACAATTCATCCTTTGTGACCCATGTGGTGACTTCATCAGGAACCGATACTTACTCGGTAATAGCTGCAGCTTTAGGTTCCTTGAAAGGTCCACGCCATGGAGGTGCTAATTATAAGGTTGTACAAATGATGGCGGATTTGAAGCAGCAGGTTAATAACTGGGATGATGAAGAAGAAATAGCCGCTTATCTCTATAAAGTACTAAACAAAGAAGCTTTTGATAAAACCGGTAAAATATATGGTATAGGCCATGCAGTGTATTCTATATCAGATCCCCGGGCAGTTATTTTGAAATCCCAGGCTGCCCGTCTGGCAAAGGAAAAGGGTATGGAGAACGAATTCCGGCTCTATGAGGAAGTAGAGAAGTTAGCCCCGGAAGCCATAGCAAAACTGCGCAAGATATACAAAGGAGTAAGTGCCAATGTAGACTTTTACTCTGGATTTGTATACAGTATGCTAAAGATCCCCCCGGAATTATACACACCAATATTTGCTATTGCCAGAATTGCCGGTTGGAGTGCGCACCGCATTGAGGAAATTGTAAACACAGGTAAAATTGTAAGACCAGCCTATAAAAGCGTAGCTAGGCGCTTAGAATATGTTGCCATGGATAATCGCTAGTATTACCCGTTACATATCTTATACCCATGCATCCCTTGTGCCATTGCTTTTACCAGTTTCTTATAGGAAGAAATTTTAAAAGACCGTATTTTATTGCTAGGTGAGTCAATAAAGATCGTGGAAAAATAATCCTAATTATACCGATTTATATCTAATAACTCCTATTATAACCGCCAAAAGTAATGTATTCCATCTTTAATTAAAATAAACTAAATAACCATTGTCTAGATCATGAATATTCTAAAACTTCCTGGATAAAGGAGAATCAGCTATATTTAGAAAAACCTAGGTTGTCCTTATGGATTTAATTGATTACAATAAATTTTGATCAATGTATTGAATTGTAATTAGGAAAGGAGTATTTATGGTCTCAATTCGTTACAAGCAAATATTTTTAATAGGAATCTTAACCCTATTAGTATTGGCCTTTTATATTTCACCTGCTGAGGCTAATAACTATGGTTCTCAAAATCTATCCTGGGGCAGCCAGGGATCATATGTTACCCAGTTACAGCAGGATCTTACCAAATTGGGATATAATACATATGGCATAGATGGAATTTTTGGAGAGAATACATATAATGCAGTAATACGTTTTCAAAAGGCCCAGGGAATTGCAGTTGATGGAATTGTAGGTATCCAAACCAAGGGTGCTTTAAACAATACCTGGATAAGCAAAACCCCGGTTTCCCGATCAGGAACTACCGATGTCAGCAAATATCCCAAGGTCAGTAAGCATAATGGGATATATGGGCAATTCAGGTACCGGGATACAACTGGGGGTAGGATTGAAGTTGATCCTAATTGGGTTGCTGAAAATATTGTAACCATTACTTTACCAGGATTAAATCAAAGAGTCCGGGTACATAAACATGCAGCTGATAATTTCATTCAGGCTTTCACCTACATAAAAAGCGGAACTGCCGTGGTAAACGGTAAAAGAGTATCCCTTTTAAATCTTATTAGAACGATGGATGGCACATATGTTCCACGTCATGTAAACTGGGATTCTTCAAGGGGTTTAAGTAATCATTCATGGGGAACAGCTATAGATATTAATGCCTCTGATCACTTCCGGTATGTAAACCCGTCCCGCGAACGTAATGATCCTAACTTGATACTTTGGGAACAGGCATTTAAACCAGCTGGATTCAGTTGGGGCAATAGCTATGCCGATTCAATGCATTACGAACTTTTACCCTAGATAGAACTTAAACACTAGTCGGCAACCTAATACATTGATCATAGAATCTCCTGGTTTTTGACCAGGGGTTTTTTTTGGAAGTATCTATGATTATTTATAAATTAATAAATCTTACTCATATTTGGAGCAGTTATAGGAATTGGGTCGGAATTATACTACCATCAATGGGTTATTAAAATAACTTACAATCTTTATGCACTATTTTCTTAAATATCCGGATAACTCGAATCTTCTTTTTGAAAGCAAATCCTGTATTAACAAGACCCTTTATAGAAGAATAATTATTGCTTAAGACACTGCTCCAAACGTGTCTATAGCCTTCTTTGAACAGAATTTCGAACATTTTTGTTAGCAGAAATCTATGGATTTTATTTCCTCTAACCTTATCGGCTACAAAATTTGGTCCGATATAAACACCGTTATCAACTTTAACAGAGTAATCAAAAAAGGGGAATTCATGATCCTTGTAGTGACACCATAAATAGCCTACAAGTTGTTCATTATAAAAAGCTCCCAGGCATTTTGCCCCATTTGTAAAAAAAGCAGTTATTCTTTCAACGGTAAGGTTATTAAGGCTGGATATTTGATCCGTGTTTTTGATATTTAACAAACGACATTCTATTGGTAAATAGGGTATTTGAATAACCGGTGGCTGATCTAATTTTTTAAAAATAACCAGCAGAGTAGCATTCTTGTAGATAAAATTTATTAAATGACATACTAATTTTTTTAGGGTTAGCCTTTTGATTCGAAGTAATGTATTTGCGGTAAATGTTTTGAAATATTGCGATTTTTTCTCTGAGCTGTCAAGAATGTAAACACTTTTTGCCTTTTCTTTCAAAATGGCTGCATCCCCTTACCAGACACTTACCGTATTATAGTTATAGTTATTTAAGTTTTTCCTGAGTAAACAGTTTTTATAATTACTTTTAATTAATCTTAAAATATGACATTTGCATGAAAATAAATTACTAAAATACAACTGGGATCAATAAAAGTAAGTGGTATAATAAGCTAATGGTAAAAATATTTTATTTATCCTATTAATAACAATGAACACATTTCAATTTAAGATCCCTACATGGCACTAGGTGACTATGATCCTAAAGCTTATAGACTTTAGTCTTGTTGTGATTTTATGTTTGTATATAATAAGATATCAGCATTACCTAATTTTGGAAGTTAGATTAGCATATTTTATATTAAAGGAGGGTTTTTATTGAGAAGATGGTCAGTTTATTTAATGGTTGCTTTCTTGATGGTCTTTTGTGCAGGCTTAATAGGGTGTAACAGTGAAGAGCCCCAGGAGACATCATCGCCACCAGCAGATGAGGACAGTTCCAATGAATTGGGAAAAATCATGGACTCTGCCAGGGAAGTTAGTGACCTGTCTTTTGAAATTGTAAGCACCTGTACTAGTAATGATCAAACCGTTACGACACACGGCAAGTATTGGATCAGCGACAATAGAATGCGGATGGAATCAGAAACTGCTGAAAATAAGGCAATTTATATTATCAACGGGAAAGGTGAGACCTGGGTTTATAATCCAACAGATAAAACAGCCTTAAAAATGCCGGACTTTGAGGTGCCAAACGATTTGCCCAATGAATGGAGCGAAAAAGAGGATCTGGATGCTTATAAAATTGTTGGTCATGAAAAAATGGACGGTTACGATTGTGTGGTAGTAACAATAACCGGAGTTGAAGGTGTCAGCAGTAAAATGTGGCTGATGGAAGATAATGGGATGCCGGTCAGGATGGAAGCAGAATCTCCTGAAAGCAGCATTGTAACTCAATATAAAAACTACAGTATTGGAAAATCAGCGGATGATTTATTTGAGCTTCCTGATGATGCTCAGGTGATTGATATGTCAGTTGTGCCAGATATGTCTCAGGTACCTGAGATGCCCTAATAGTAAATACATCGTTTTACAATGTCTATAAAATACATCTCTGGGTATAGATAAAAATGCAGTAAATATTATGCTATTATAGGCATTGTCAAGTAATATAAATCCAACGGGGTAATTATAAACAATACATAAAAGAAAGGTTATCTGAGAAATTTGCATAGTTTAGAAATTTACCATGTCACTTTGCCTCAGGATGACAATCAAGCAGGAGACTAAAGTCTCCTGCTTTTATTAATTCATATAATTCAAACAATCTTCTCGAACAAACAATGCCTAAATCCCCTAGGTTAACCGTTTCGGAGAAAACAGGATAACGGACGAAATTGATGATTTAAGGGATTAGAGAAGATATTCTCTCAGTACACCAAAGCAAATCAGCTTGTAGTTCTCCTAAAAAAGTTCGGGAATGATGAGTATTGAAAAGAGCAAGTATGCGGTTATTCCTTTATTTTATTTTCTTATCAGTTAATTTGATTTTAACTATTCCAGTATTTCTTATCCAGGCTGCGGTACTGCAGAGATTCTCCCAGGTGTTTAAGTTTTATGTCTTTTGACTGATCCAGATCGGCTATAGTTCTGGCAACTTTTAGAATGCGGTCATATGACCTGGCACTCATATTCAGTTTGTCAAAAACACTCTTTAAAAGCATTTCTGATTCGTTATCCAGGCGGCAGTATTTTCGCACCGCCAGGGGTTTCATTTGCGAATTCAGGCTTATATCATCATCACTAAAGCGTTCTTTTTGGATTTCCCGGGCCAATATAACTTTTTCTCGCATTGATTGTGAACTTTCTCCGTAAGAATAGTATTTTAATTGATCATAATTTACCCGGGGGACTTCAATATGCATATCCATTCTGTCTAGCAGGGGTCCGCTTATCTTACCCAGATACCTTTGTATTTGTAATGGAGTACAGCGGCACTCCAGGTCTGATCCGAAATTTCCACACGGGCATGGATTCATGGAAGCAATTAAAGCAAAGTTAGCAGGAAAGGTATAGGTAGCCTGAGCCCGGGCTACAGTAACCAGTTTATCCTCCAGTGG
The DNA here is from genome assembly GCA_964482585.1 of uncultured Syntrophomonadaceae bacterium. Taxonomy (GTDB): domain Bacteria; phylum Bacillota; class Syntrophomonadia; order Syntrophomonadales; family Syntrophomonadaceae; genus CAYZYO01. The sequence goes on from CAYZYO010000047.1 coordinate 8,029, forward strand.
TTGTCTTAAGGCTTCAAGTACATCCCGGCTGAACTCAGGGAGTTCATCTAAAAACAGCACCCCATTATGGGCCAGGCTTATTTCGCCAGGTCGGGGTATTCGCCCTCCGCCTATAATACTGGCACTAGAAGCATTTTTGTGAGGTGCTCTAAAGGGTCTTTGATTTACCAGGGGGTACTCTAGATTTAATAGATTGGCAACTGAATAAATACGGGTAGTTTCCAGTATTTCCTCCCTAGTCATTTCCGGAAGTATTCCCGGAATCCGGCGGGCAAGCATTGTCTTTCCTCCTCCCGGAGGACCGATAAGCAAAACATTATGCAGTCCGGCAGCAGCAATCTGTAAAGCCCTTTTAGCCGTTTCCTGGCCTTTCACCTCGGCATAGTCAAGTATATAATCCTGAAGTGGTCGTTTATCAGATCCGGTATTACTTATAGTATTCAATGTGGTTTTACCTTGGATAAAACTGCACATTGTCTGTAGATCGGAAATCGAACAAGCGGTTATTTCATTTACCAGGGTAGCTTCTTTACTATTTTCATCAGGGACAATAAATAGTGCCTTTTTATCAAGGTTAATCAATTCCAGGGCCATAGGGAGAATTCCCGGAACTCTTCTTACCGCGCCATTAAGAGACAGTTCACCGGCAAGATAAAAGTTTTCATGTAATGTACTTTCCAGCTGTACGGAAGCGATTAATATTCCCACAGCAATAGCTAAATCAAAATGGCTGCCTTCCTTCTTAAAATCAGCTGGAGCCAGGTTCACTATAATCTTTCGGTTAGGAAATTTAAATCCTGAATTTTTTATGGCTGATTTTACCCGTTCCCGGGCTTCTTTTATTGATAGTGCTGCTAGGCCGACTATTTCAAAACCGGGCAGCCCATCTCGGATATCTACTTCAACCTTTACCGGTTTAGCTTCAATACCGTTAAGTACCAGAGTATTAATTATAGCCAGCATTCTATTTCACCCCAGATAATCATTTGCAATATGCTTCTCTCGGCGCAGAAAAAATTCCTTTTTTTTGCATAAATTTAACTAAAACACACAAGAGGACGCTTCGAGACCACTGAAAAAGAGCCTTTTTAAGGGACGTTAGAACCAATCAAGCTGGGCGGATAATTAATAAGCAGTATCGTGAACAACACAGAAAATAAGTATTTTTTAAATTGCTGCCATCAACATACGAACCCGATTAAGTAACACTGGTTATTAAAATACCGTCAGTAGTTTGGCATATTTCCGCCTTGTAGCCGTAAAAATTCGGGGTCTTTGGCTGGTCTGCCAATAGTTTACTGATAAAGCTGAGAGATATTGCGGAATTAATCCGTTTAAGTATGTGATTATCCGGATCATTTGGTATAATGCAGTATAGAAGCTACCTTGTTTAAAGCTGTTTTCAACTAACATAAAAGGCATACTCCCTTTGGTTGATTTTGTATATCTAACTTAATTTTACTATAAGAGGGTATTCCTTTTATATTTTTATTGGACTTTTTCAATGGTCTCGAACCGTCTCCTTGTGTTTTGTAGTTATACCCGTATAATTTTTATTATTTTAGACATTATAAATATGTAGGAAATAATCCTAGTATAAAAATATATCAACCTGAAGGGAGGTTTATTATGAGCGGAAACTTAATTGGCACATTAGTACGTTTTGTAGTCTCCGCTGCAGTTTTGTTGCTTGTTGGGTACTTTCTTCCTGGAATTAGTGTGGCCGGTTTCACAGGGGCCCTAATCGCTGCAGTAGTTATTGCCGCTTTAGGTTATATAGCCGAATTAGTCCTTGGTGAAAATGTTTCTCCACGGTCTAGAGGCATAGTCGGTTTTATTACTGCTGCAGTTGTAATTTACCTTGCTCAATTTATTATCCCCAATTATCTCTCTGTATCATTACTAGGTAGTTTGCTTGCGGCGTTTGTAATAGGTTTGATAGATGCTTTTGTTCCAACGGAGTTAAGATAGTCGGTGAAAAAATAAACATCTAAGAGCACACGTAGACCAGTTTTATACTGGTCTATTGTCTTGTGGCGGATTTTTTTGTTATAATCATACCTGGAAACGAAAACTATTTGCCAATAGCGATAAAGATAAGTACAATTAATTAGAGTGAGTTTGTGGACATTTGTTTATTAAATAATAGGGGGAAAACCATGTTTGCTTTTATAGGTAACATTGGACCATGGGAGCTAATTTTAATTCTTTTAATTGCCTTAATTGTTGTCGGTCCCGGGAAATTACCTGAGGTTGCAAAATCTTTGGGTAAAGCTGCCAAAGAATTTAAGAGAGCTACGACAGGTGTCCAAAAAGAGTTTCAAGATGCTATGAAATTTGAAGATGATTCGAAAAATAATAATAAACAACAACATCAGGATTCTCAAGCAGATACTGAAAAAGAAAATAAAGATAAATAGCAGTTTTTTGATATTTTAATAGATTCATGATAAGTTGCTCTTATCTAGAGAGGTGGAGGGACTGGCCCGATGAAGCCCGGCAACCGCCAATTGAGGTATGGTGCCAATTCCTGCAGGATAGTCCTGGGAGATGAGAAGGGGAAATGAACTAACCCTCTTTTTATAGAGGGTTTTTATATTTAGTATATTATTTAAAACTGAAAGGGGAGTATTAGAAAATGTCTGTGGACCTTTATACTATGTTAAAAGCGAGAACCGTAATATTGGATGGTGCTATGGGTACCATGTTACAGAATAGAGGAATGGATTCCGGGGAATGTCCGGAATTATTTGGCATTAATAATCCCCAGGTTTTAGGAGATATACACTACCTGTACACAGAAGCCGGATCAGATATTATACAGACCAATACTTTTGGTGGAAATCGTTTTAAACTGGCTGAATATGGATTGGAAAAACAGGTAGCTGAAATAAACTCACAGGCAGTTAAAATTGCCAGGCAGAGTATTAAGGGAAGGGCTTTTATAGCAGCTTCAATTGGACCAACGGGTAAGATCCTTCAGCCTGTAGGCGATGTAGAATTTGACGATTTATATGAAGCATTTAAAGAACAGGCTGTTGCCTGTGAAAAAGCGGGTGCTGATTTAATTTCTATTGAAACTATGACTGATATCGGGGAGATGCGGGCAGCACTTATAGCAGTTAAGAGTAATACCCGTTTGCCGGTTATTGCACATATGACTTTTGAAGATGGAGAAAGAACCATGATGGGGACAGATCCCCTGACTGCTCTTATAATCCTTGAGGGACTGCAGCCTTTAGCAATAGGTGCAAATTGTTCCGGCGGTTCCCGGGAGTTATTGCCGGTTATCGAGACAATGGGAAAACATGCCGGTGTTTATCTATCGGTTGAACCAAATGCAGGCATTCCTAAATTAATAGACTCAAAAACAGTATTTCCGGACACACCGGAGGATATGGCTGAATATGCCTTGAGATTTAGAGATGCGGGAGCAAATATAATTGGTGGGTGCTGTGGCAGTACCCCTGAGCACATAGAAGCCATAGCCAGAACAGTGAAAGGGATTAAACCTTCAATAAGGCGAAACACTGGGGTTAGAGCCTTTGCTTCCCGCAGCCGGAGTGTTTTAATCGGTGCCGGGCATCCCCTGGCGTTTATTGGCGAGAGAATAAATCCTACTGCCAGGAAACCCCTGGCGCGGGATATTAAGGATTTTAAAATGCATCTGGTGGTAGATGAAGCTAGAAAACAATATTTAAGTGGTGCCCCAATACTGGATGTTAATATGGGGGTACCTGGTATTGATGAAGCTGAAGCTATGAAAAAGGCTGTTATGGCCATCCAGGCAGCTGTTGATATCCCATTGTCAATTGATTCCAGTAATCCTACTGCTATAGAAGAAGGGTTAAAAAACTTTGTTGGTAGACCTCTTATTAATTCTACTACCGGCGAAGAAAAGGCTCTGGATATTATTCTTCCCCTGGCTAAAAAATATGGGGCGGCAGTCCTCGGTTTATGTTTGGACGAAAATGGCATCCCGGATAGTGCTGCCGGAAGATTAACTGTTGCCCGAAAGATATACCAAAAGTCTCAAGAATACGGGCTGCGCAATGAAGATATTTATATTGACTGTTTGGTACAGACTGCCAGTGCAGAACAGGAAAAGGCGGCTGAGACCTTAAAAGCTTTACAGGAAATAAAAGCCCAGCTTTATGTAGGTACAGTTTTAGGGGTTAGCAATATTTCCTATGGACTGCCTGCTCGTGAGATTTTAAATGCTGCTTTCCTGGCTATGGCCTGGGAGGCGGGACTTGATTTACCCATTTTAAATCCCTTCGAAGAAAGAATGATGGAGGTAACCAGAGCAGCTGCAGTCTTGTTAAACCGGGATACTAATTCAATTGAGTATATTAACCGGTATAAGGATTATAAACCTGGAGGATCATATAATGGATTAAGGCATGAAATCTGTAAGCACTGTAATATTCCATCTCTGCTCCAGAATAGCAAAAAAGAAGCAGACCAAATTCCAAAGGAAACCGGTGAAGATAAAAGTGATTCAGTTTTAGAAAAGATTAAAACGGCAGTATTCGAGGGCGATAAGGACTGTATTGAAAATCTGCTTTTAACAGTTTTAAATGAAGAAAAATTAAATCCTGAGGAAATTATTAATAAAACCTTAATCCCGGGTATTGAAAAGGCCGGGGATTACTACGAGCTAAAAAAGTATTTTCTTCCCCAGTTAATAATGGCATCAGAAGCCATGAAAAAAGCTTTTGCAGTTATTGAACCTTATCTTCCCAGGGATTCAGGCAGGCAAAAGGGGGTAATAGTCATGGCGACAGTAGAAGGGGATATTCACGATATTGGGAAGAATATTGTATCAGCTATGCTTCAAAACTACGGGTACCAGGTTATTGACCTGGGAAAAGATGTTCAAACCGGGCATATTGTTGAGGCGGTGGAGGAAGAAAAAGCTGATATTGTTGGTTTGAGTGCTTTAATGACTACGACTATGCCCAAAATGGCAGAAGTAATTAAGGAAATAAAGAACCGGGGATTATCCTGTAAAGTGATGGTAGGAGGAGCTGTACTTACCCGGGAATATGCTGAGAGCATTGGTGCCGATGCTTATTCAGAAGATGCTAGGTCAGCAGTTCTTACTGCCAGGGAATTAATTAATTAGGGAGGTAGTATTGTGGCGAATACAAAAACATATGAAGAAATTAATGAGAAAATCAGAAAAGGTGAAGCTGTAGTAGTCACAGCGGAAGAAGTTATTGATATTGTTGAAGAAAAGGGTTATGAGAAGGCTGCCTCAGAAATAGATGTAGTTACTACAGGAACATTTGGTCCAATGTGTTCTTCAGGAGCTTTTATAAACTTTGGCCATTCTAAACCACGTATAAAAATGAAAAAGGTATGGTTAAATGGTGTAGAAGCGTATACGGGAATAGCAGCTGTGGATGCATTCATTGGGGCTGGTCAGCTTCCAGAAACTGATCCTGAGAACAAAGTATATCCAGGGCGCTTTACCTATGGTGGGGGGCATGTTATCCATGATCTAGTTGCCGGAAAAGAAGTGCGGTTGGAGGCAATAGCTTATGGAACAGATTGCTATCCCAATAAAAGTGTAGATACCATAATTACCTTAAATGATGTTAATGATGCATTTATGTTTAATCCACGTAATGCTTATCAAAATTATAATTGTGCAGTGAATCTGGGGGACAAAACCATATATACTTATATGGGAATACTGAAACCAAATTTAGGCAATGCCAGTTATTCTACCTCTGGCCAGTTGAGTCCATTATTAAATGACCCTTATTATAAAACCATTGGGATAGGGACCAGGGTTTTTCTGGGCGGTGGTATTGGTTATGTAGCCTGGAATGGAACCCAGCATCATCCTAACATATTAAGGGGTGAAAACGGGGTACCCAAGGTGCCGGCAGG
>CAYZYO010000047.1:13939-16928 GCA_964482585.1 uncultured Syntrophomonadaceae bacterium
CTAATCGGAGATCTAAAGCAGATGGATCCGAACTGGTTAGTAGGACTTAGTTATATAGGATATGGAGCCACAATGGCAGTTGGTATAGGTATCCCGATTCCCATCTTAAATGAGGAAATACTGCATTATACTGCAGTTAAGGATGAAGACATCTACTGTCCGGTAGTTGATTTCAATGAAGGTTATCCTTATTCCAAACCCATAGATCTAGGTTTTGCCAATTTCCAGGAATTAAAGAGTGGAAAAATAGTAATCAAGAATAAAGAGGTTATTACTACCCCCCAGTCAAGTTATCCCAGGGCTAGAATGATCGCGGGCATTTTAAAGGAATGGATTAAGGCTGGAAAATTTGAAATAGCTAAACCGGTTATGCAGCTTCCATCTGCAGATGCGGATATTGAATTTAAATCTATTCCCGAGAGAACTCCTAATGGAGTGTCTTTCGTTGGTCGAAACAGGAGGGATAAATAATGAAAAACAAAGTTGTATGCTATTTTTCCGCGGCTCAGACTGAACAGCCTATTATTTATCGATTGGTTAAGAACTATGATCTCATAATAAATATTTTAAAAGCGGATATTAATCCTCAAAAAGAGGGCTATTTAGTTGTAGAGCTGGAAGGAACCAAGGAAAAATACGATGAGGGCATCAGATTTTTACAAAATATAGGAATAATTGTTGAACCTTTAAGTCAAACCATAGTATGGAATGAAGAGATATGTATTCAATGTGGTGCATGTCCCAGTTTTTGTCCTACTGAGGCTTTAACTATTGATAGAAAAACAATGTTGGTGTCTTTCGATAATTCCAAATGTGTGGTGTGTGGAATGTGTTTAGATTGTTGTCCGACCCGGGCTATAAAACTTCATTTTGAAGTAAAGGAGGCCGTATAATAAATAAATGGGCCCTATTAAATATGTAAACCGCTATTACCGGTTGCTGCATGAAGCAAAGGATTTAGTATATTTTAATACTATAATTAAAGACAGTGATCTGGCTATTGGTATAGATATTGAGAGCTGTACTGATAGCTTGATGGCTTTATGCCGCCAGGAATTGATAAGAGTGAGAAGAGAGCTGGAAAACTACATTTTATTACACCCTGATTTTCAAAGTTCTTTCCAACCGGTAGATCTTTTCCCTGGAGCCCCATTAATTTCCTGCCAGATGGCAGAGGCAGCATCTATGGCTGGGGTAGGTCCTATGGCAGCTGTAGCTGGAGCTTTTGCCCAGACTTTAGGGGAAAAACTCTATAGTAATACCAGAGAAGTTATTGTTGAAAATGGTGGGGATATTTATATAAATTCCTCCAAGGATAGGATTATTAGTATTTTTGCTGGCGATTCAAAATTCAGCAACCGGATAGGAATTCGAATTAAGGCTGCTGAAACTCCGGTTGGTATATGTACATCTTCCGGGACCGTGGGACCAAGCTTGAGCCTGGGAAAAGCGGATGCAGTAGTGATAAAAGGAATGCCGGCAGCACTGGCTGATGCAGTGGCTACTGGAGCAGGCAACCTGGTAAAAACCGGGCAGGATTTAATGAAGGCAGTAGATTATGCTAAAAATATACCAGGGATATCTGGTATTATTATAATAAAGCATGAAAAGATGGCAGTTTGGGGTGAGATGGAGATAATTCCTGTGGAGAGGAGAAAAGGGAATGAAAGTAGTAAATAGTATTCTTGACCTTATAGGTGAAACACCGGTAGTCAAATTAAATAATATAAATGGGGCTCAAGAGGCTGATATCTATGTTAAATTGGAAAGCTTTAATCCGGCTGGAAGCATTAAAGATCGTCCCGGGTTGTATATGATAGAAAAGGCGGAATCTGAAGGCATGCTTAACCGGGAATCCATAATTTTAGAAGCTACAAGTGGAAATACTGGTATTGGATTGGCTATGGCGGCTACAATAAAAGGTTATCCTATGGTTATAGTTATGCCGGAGAATATGAGTGAGGAAAGGAAAAAAATCCTTAAATATTACGGTGCTCAGCTCGTTCTCACCCCTGCTGGGGAAGGGATGCCGGGTGCAGTTAAAAAGGCCAGGACTATGGCTGAAAATAATCCCCGATATTATCTTATAAAACAATTTGAAAATGTATACAATGTAGAAAGTCATGAAATCTCTACTGCAAAAGAAATACTTGAACAAATGGGAAACGATCTTGATGTTCTGGTTTGTGGTGTGGGAAGTGGCGGGACTATAACTGGCATAGCTAAAGTGCTAAAAAATGAGATACCGGGAATTATAATTGTGGCTGTAGAACCGGCAAATTCTGCTGTTTTAAGTGGTGAACCTGCAGGATCACACAAAATACAGGGAATTGGGGCAGGATTTATCCCCCCCGTGTTGAATATTGACTTAATTGACAAAATTATTACAGTAACCGATAATGAAGCAGTAGAAACCTGTAGAGAACTTGCAGGTAAAGAAGCTTTGTTGTTAGGTATTTCATCTGGGGCTGCGGTGTTTGCAGCAGTTAATCTGGCAAAAACTACAGGGAAAAACAAGAAAATACTAGCAATAGCACCTGATGGAGTAGATAAATATATGTCAACAGAATTGTTTGACTAGGAGGAGGAATTTTGGATAATGAATTCTGAAGCTGTAGTTCAACATCTGGTTCAGTGGTTGAGAACAAAAGTAATAGAAGCCGGTGCTTCAGGGGTGGTTCTCGGAATTAGTGGAGGTGTTGACTCGGCTGTAGCAGCAGCTATTGCTAAAAGAGCATTTCCTGATAAGTGTCTGGCACTTTTTTTACCGTGTAAAAGTCATATAATCGACCGTTTGCATAGTCAAACTCTAGCCGAAGAATTTGATATTCCTTATAGAATTATAGAATTAGATAATGCTTATAACCTTTTAATTACCCAGTTTGAATCTTATATAAAATTCGATGGAGTTAAAGGGAGATTACTAAGAGCTAATTTAAAAGCAAGGCTTAGAATGCTGACTCTGTACTATTCAGCTCAAGCTAGAAAT
>CAYZYO010000048.1:0-14984 GCA_964482585.1 uncultured Syntrophomonadaceae bacterium
CTTTAAAGGAGGCCGCGGTAAAATCATCGGCCGGGCTGATGATATGTTAACTGTTAAAGGAGTTAATGTGTTTGGTGCTGTTCTGTTAGAAAACATCAGAAAAGCAGTAGGAGAAAAAGTAACCGGGCATATGTTTATAATTAGGGAATCATCCAGTCCGAAGATTACAGATCTGAAAGTTATTGCTGAATACGCACCTGGACAGGAAGGTAATCTTGAACAATTGCAGAAGGAAATATCAAATTACTGCAAAGCACATGTTCGCTGCAATCCAACAATTGAATGGGCAGAACCTGAAACCCTGCCAAGGTATGCTAGAAAAACTCCGGTTATGATGAAACGCTACTAATTATACAATATTTATTTGGAATAATATTATTTAACAGGGGATCTGATCAGATCCCCTGTTAATATAGAATTCAGCATAATGCTTTTTTTATATCATTAGCCAGATCTTTTAGCGCTTTCATTGCTGTGTTTGCAGTGGATTCAATTATGCAATTCTCAATATTTAATGATATTTATATCCAAGAATATTTTTAGTCAGACTGATAAAAATATAAATAAAATAAGATTATAGAGGATAAGTGTGAAACAATTTATTCCAACCAAAGTGTTTTATGAAGCTGAAGTATTAGATTATGAAATGGGAATAGGCCTCCTTGATAAGTATTCTGCAAAAGGAATCCAAACTATTGAAATAAAGAATCACAACAAAATACCTATATTAAGAGACCTACCTGATAGTGAGTTTTTGAAAATGAAAAGATATTTAATTCTGGGGGTAAGAAAAACCCTGCGGCTAATTCCTAATAACCGTTCTGCTGATTATATTGTGCCGTTTACTTCCAGTGGCTGTACGGCTATGTGTTTATACTGCTACCTGCTTTGTACCTTTTTTAAAGGGTCATATCTAAGAATATTTGTTAACCGGGAAGCAATGATAAATATGATTCGCAAAAAAGCCAACCAGTTAAACGATAATACGATTTTTGAATTAGGGAGTAATAGTGATATGGTACTGGAAAATACTATAACCGGTAATCTTAATTGGGCTATAGAAGAATTTGCCGGGATAAAAAAAGCTACTGCAACCCTGGCAACCAAGTTTTCCATGGTTGATGATCTCTTGAACCTGGATCACAATGGGCATACCCAAATAAGGATAAGTGTAAACCCCAATTACCTGATAAAGAAAGTTGAAATAGGAACCTCAAGTCTTATGGAGCGTATTGAAGCTGCTAATAAGTTATTTACAGCAGGTTACCGGGTAGGTCTTAACATTGCTCCAATAATATTAATAGAAGAATGGCAGACTATGTATACAGAGCTTTTTAAAACTCTTAAGCAAGAGCTTAAGAGCGAATTGAAAAAGCAGTTATTTCTGGAGATTATTTTTATGACTTATGGATACGCTAACCAGACAATAAATAGTGCTGCTTTACCTGGAACACTTGAAATCTTTGACCGTGAACTGATGAAACCTAAAGGCAGGGGCAAATATTGCTATAAACCAGATGTAATACGCGAAGCTAAAGATTTTGTTATAGGTTTAATTAACCGGTATCTTCCATATGCTTCAATAAGTTATATTGTATAAATGACATTTTATAGGATATAAAACTAATTCCTCTTCCCTAAAAGCCTAACCCCCAATTCCGCTTATAGTAGAATATAACTTAAAATAATTAGGACCGAAAACATGGCCAGCGAAAGAACAGGGGGCGCAGTTATCTTCAACAACGAGTATTCCATTTCTTATCCCTCATAAAACCATCAGGTTTTGGAAAGTCTATCCCTAATATTAACCCAGCTAAATATTAATTATATTTACTGTAATAGTATTTTGTCATAAAATTAAATATAATATTAATTCCACTGCCAAAAGTAGTATTTATACATTATATACTGTAGAGGATTATTCAGTCTCCCTATATTTTGTTATTATCTGGCTAGCAGGAGACTGAAGTCTGCTTTACTATACAAGAATTAGGTTTTTTTGCAGTCAAATCAATTATGTAAATAATCAATTGATAATTTACAGAATAATTATTTTATACCATTAGAACTCTTGGCATCCCGGGGCGAAATAACATGGTTAGTTTTTGAATTAGGCAAAACTCTTAATTAATAATCTATAATTGCACCAGGAGGGTTAAAATGACAATAAAGATTGTAACCGACAGCACTTCCTATATAGACAGTAATACGCAAAAAGAACTGGATATAAAGACTGTTCATTTAAGTGTTCATTTCCCGGATGAATCATTCGACGAGACGAGGGTTCCCTATAATTATTTCTATAATAAAATTGAAAATGATAATGTCATCCCTACCTCTTCTCAACCTTCAGTAGGTCAAATCTATAATGTATTTAAAGAAATTGTTGAACGCGGTGAAGAAGTTCTCGGAATTTTTATATCCTCAAAAATGAGTGGTACCTATAATTGTGCCTTAAATGCCAAGGAGATAATAACCAATAAATATCCATATGCCCGTATTGAGATTATTGACTCTAAAACTAATTGTATGGCCATGGGTATTCAAGTAATTGAAGCGGCTATAGCCGCAAAAGCCGGTAAAAAAATGGATGAAATAACAGAAACTGTCCATAATATTATGGACAAAATACATTTCTATTTTGTTCCGGATTCTCTTAAATATTTAATTAAAGGTGGAAGAATCGGCGGAGCTTCAGCTCTAATTGGATCTTTACTGCAGATTAGACCTATTCTCTATGTTAACGATGGTATGACAGATGTATTAGATAGAGTAAGGGGTACACGTTCAGCTTTAAAACGCATGTTAACCCTTCTTAATAAAGAACAAAAGTATGGCTTGAAACACCTGTTTGTTCACCACATTAATGCCGATAAAAAAGGAATGGAACTTGCTGAAGCTCTCAGCCAACAGTATAATAGAAAGGTTTTATCTTTGCCTATCGGTCCAGTAATAGGCCTACATGTAGGCCCTGGAACTATTGGTATCGTATTTTGTACTGAAAACTGACCTTGCCCAGGCTGCCTGATAAACAGCGGCCCTCTCATATACATACGCAATATACGACATTTTCAAAGTTTATATATTGCGCCGCATAGTAATCCATCAAACTTTGATATCCAAGTCGTTTAAAACTCTGGTTGCATAAAGCTATTGATAATATTATACGTTAGCAGCCTTTTGGCTATAACAAGCACACCAATAGAATAGCCCCGCCATAAAAGCAGGGCTATTTCCTCAGAAAAAGTATTTAGGACACCTGATACAATTTAGCAAATTGTTCACCCATATAGACCGCCAGGTCAATTACCCGCAATGCATAGCCCCATTCGTTATCATACCAGGCAATTACTTTGACCATTCTATCTCCTATTGTTTTTGTCAAAAGCCCATCCACAATTGCAGAGTGGCGGCTGCCAATATAATCTGTAGATACCAGGGGTTCTTCGGTATATTTTAAAACTCCTTTTAGGTAAGACTCGCTGGCAGTATGCAGTTTATGATTTACCAGTTCCGCAGTTAATGGTAAATCCGTCTCTACTGTAAGATCTATCAGGGATACATTAGGAGTTGGTACCCGAATAGCCATTCCATCGAGTTTACCTTGAAGCTCTGGAAGCACCAGCCCCAATGCTGAAGCAGCTCCAGTAGTAGTTGGAACTATAGACATGGAAGCTGCCCTGGCTCGCCTTAAGTCTTTATGACTACCATCTAGAATACGCTGATCCTGCGTATAAGAATGAATGGTAGTCATTAATCCTTTGATTATTCCAAATTCCTCCGATAAAACCCGGGCTACTGGTGCGAGACAGTTAGTAGTACAAGAAGCACTGGAAACTATATGATGTTTATCAACCTGGTATCCTTCGTGGTTAACTCCCATAACAACAGTAAAATCTAACCCCCCCTTACCTGGAGCAGTAATAATCACTTTGCGAGCTCCTGATTGGAGATGTAGTTCTGCCTCTTCTCTAGCCCTAAATTTTCCAGTACTTTCAATTACTATATCAACATCTAGTTTTCCCCATGGTAAATTCCGGGGGTTTCTTTCAGAAAAATATCTAATGGTTTGGCCATTAACGATAATATTCCCTTCTTTAGTCGAAACGGTACCAGGGTAAACCCCGTGAACGGAATCATATTTTATGAGATGAGCAGATGTTTTAATATCCCCAGGACTATTTATGGCGACCAGTTCCACTTCATTTCTTGCTACTGCTTCCCGGGTGAGCAGTCTGCCTATTCGTCCAAAACCATTAACAGCAATCCTTATTGACATATGTATACATCTCCTATTCTAATTTTGCAAAATATTATACTATTCCACTGCAAAATACATTACTACTAGCCTCCCCATAAATATACTGTCAGTATCTGGTTAGCCGGAGAATAAAGTCTCCTCTATAGATATAAGAGACATAAGATCTATAGATATAAGCATTAAGGTTTTTGCAGTAGACTCAATATTAAATACATTCTGAGATTATTATGCTAGCATAATCACTGTTATTATATATATATTATATCACATTAATTATATTTGTTATTATTATGATTTTATTTCCAAAAAAATATCTTAATTGGGATAATAAAATTTGTTTTATTGGTAAATAATGATACTTTTTCAATAATTTACATATACATATCTCTTGTTTTGTAATTGATGCTAATATTTTAATGCTGCAGTTATCCTTAATTCTTATATTGTACCGTATCTTATACTGTAGAGGCGACTTCAGTCGCCGGCCAGCCGCAATTCAGGGTTCAGGGCGGCGACTCAAGTCGCCTCTACGGTATATAATGTATAAATACTACTTTGCGCAGTGAAGCAAACACTTATTATAAAAATTTCCAATTATGCAGCATCCGATCTATAAAGTATGCCAACCGGTTTAAAGATAAATGGATTTTTCAGGTAACTTTTTCCTATATATCTAGTATAATACTTCTTATAGGAACATTAGAAACTGCAGAAAGAGGTGAGATTATGCAGTTAAATAATGCATTGTGTAGTGAGAAGGAGGAAAATAATATTCTTTTTGAGCAGATTTTGCAAGAAGCTTTGCAGGATTTGAGTGAAATTAACGATGTTGATTTAGTGATAGGAATTCCATTTTATAATGAAAAGGCTACTCTGCCTGGTATATTAAAGACTATTGAAAAATCTTTAATAAACCTTAAGTATTATAAGAAACCACTCGTGTTATGTGTAGGAGATCCCGAAGGTGTTGAAGTTATCGAACTTATTAAGCAAATGGATTTAAGTTTTATCCATTACGAATTCCTTATGCAAGCAGGTTGTAATGGAAGAGGTTCAAGTATACAAGCAATGATGGAAATAGCTAATATTATAACTGCGGATTTGGTAATTTTTGCAGCTGATCTTGCCCGGGAAAAAAATAGAGGATTAAAACCGGATTGGATAACCCGGATAATAGAACCTCTCCAGCAAAAATACGATTTTGTATTAACAACCTACCGGCAGCATTACTTTGAGGATGTTATTACCAGTTTCCTGGTAGCACCATTACTGGAACAGTTTTATGGTTACAAGATAGAGGGAGCCATAAGCGGAATCTATGCAATTTCTCACGACCTCATTGAAGATTTATGCCTGGAATTTAAGTTTTGGAATGGTATTAACCGTGGATACGGTATTGATCCCTGGATAGTCACCCGTATAATGAAATGGAATAAGGACCTGTGTGAAGTAAAATTGGGCAGCAAATTGGAAAGGGTATCCTGGAATAAAGTCAATTATGTTTTTAAGGAACTTGCCCGGGCCTTTTTTGAATGCATAAAAAGAGATGAAGACCACTGGTTAAATAAACCGGTTGTGATCAAGGTTCCAGATTTACACGGAGGAAAATGGGATGATTTACCGGTTGAAGTCGAGTTTAATCCGGGGGACATGATTCTATTCTTTAAACGCCATTATAACCAGTATAAAATGATATTTGAAACAGCGCTAGATCATAATACTTCTTTAGACTTACGTAACATTTCTTCAGCTTCCAGTGATGAATTTGACTTTAGCAGCGAAAGCTGGACTAAAATAGTCCTTGCCTTCTGTTTTGAATACTGGTTTTCCGGGGAATTAAACCGCGATGATATTCTAATTTCTCTAACTTCAGCCTTTAACGCCAGAATAGCCAGTTATATCATGCATATACAGTCATTATATGAACAGTTTAAAGCGATAGATCTCGATAATATTAACCATTTCCTGGAGAATGAAGCTGCTGCAGTCAAAAAGGCACAGCGTATAAGTTTTTTAGACTCACACCAAACGTTTTCGTATAAATGGGAAAAAAGGCTCATGGAAGTTACCCCGCCATTAACCTTAACCCACTACCTGGAATTTGTTCCTGGAATCCCTATAATATTACCCAAAACTATTGAAGGGAAACATGGTAAGAAGGTATCATCAGAAGTCGTATTTAACCGCCTGCAAAAACGCTATCAGCAGGCATTTGAAAGTATTATTTATGATTGTCTGCAGGTACCTGACAATGAAATAGTATCACAGGTAACAAACTTTATGAATCAATTAGAAAAAACCATGGATTCGCTTTTTCCCGGGGATCTACATACCTATGCCGGGACAGAAGAGGTACTTGAACATATATTTGAACTCTTGCCTCATACCTCCATGTTCTCTGTAAAGGATGAAATATTTAAAGAGATGCTAACCCGTTTCCCCCCGGTTAATGTTATGATTCCTATGGGCTTTTATAACACCCGTGAACTACTAGAGGAAATGGATGTTAGAAATGCGGTCAGTTTAGCTAATCTTATGGAAACGAGAAAATATGCAGATAGAACCCTCTTATGGATACTGGATAACCTGCGTCCAGATGGACTGGACGAGGTTGATATTAGATATATTGTTCTTAAACCAGAAATCCGGGAGATTGCCAGGTCGGTAAACATCTCTAATCTCAATAAAATCACCACCAGAATAGTTACCTCCCCTTTGCATAAAAATATGGGAGGGGCCTATCCTAAACTCCGCTTCTGTTTATTTATAGCCCGCCACATCATGATAGCCGAAAACTACGCTCATCTCTGGCGAAATTACGCCCGGGAAAGAAAAAACCTGGGTACCAAAATTCGTTACTCCTTAATAGGGCGTTATGATACTACTGCATTTTCAGCCCACAATATATTTGAAAACCAGCATCACCGCGCTCTGGTGAGTAAGTTCCGAGATTTAGCAGAAAAAATTGACCGTGCCGGTTTGCATCAAGAAGCCCCGGTGATACGTATGATGTGTGATAGTTATGGCTTAAGCCAGATTCTCAATGATGGCACATTTGTTCCCTTATCAGCCTGGAGTTGGGCCAGTTATAATTATAAAGGGGGTAAAGGAGTTCCTACTCCTTTATCAAGCCATGTAGAAGAAAAGTGGTTCAACCAGGATCTGTTAGAAGAAATATATAAGGAACTGGGATATGATGTTTCTGAAATCCAGGTAGGGATTGAACAACTTATAGGCCAGGGCAGGGCAAGTGAAAATGTATTGGATACCCTTCTGGGTATTAGACCTAAAGACGTAACTGTTGTGGCCCATGAAGCTATCGTTTTTCCCCCGGCCAGGCCTCTTGTAAGGTATTACGGCAATCCTATTTTAGACCCGGTAAAAGATCACTACTGGGAGAACAAATATGTACTGAATGCAGCTGCATTCCGGCTCAAGGACCGGGTATACCTGCTGTACCGTGCCTTTGGAGAAGATGAGATATCCCGGATTGGCCTGGCGG
This sequence comes from uncultured Syntrophomonadaceae bacterium, assembly GCA_964482585.1. Taxonomy (GTDB): domain Bacteria; phylum Bacillota; class Syntrophomonadia; order Syntrophomonadales; family Syntrophomonadaceae; genus CAYZYO01. Next base: position 7,764 of record CAYZYO010000048.1, read on the forward strand.
TTACTGATGGCTTTAATGTACTTGAAAGGCTGCCTTATCCAATTTTTGTGCCGGGAAATGATGAGGAAAAATGCGGCTGTGAAGATCCCCGGGTAGTCATTATTGATGACGAAATCTATATGATGTATACAGCTTATGATGGGGTAATTGCTCAGATTTCTGCCGCTTCTATTAAACTGGATGATTTCCTTAACTACCGGTTTGACCGATGGGTGAGAAAGGGTTTTGCCTTTAAAGATGTCTGGAATAAAGATGCTCTGCTGTTTCCAGAAAAAATAAATAATAGATATGTAATCTACCACCGTATTGAACCCAGTATATGGGTTTCATATCTCGACAAATTAGAGTTTCCAGTTCCCAGAAAAATGCATTCTATTATCCTGGGCCCCCGTTCTGGAAAGATGTGGGATTCTTTGAAGATCGGAGCCGGTGCACAACCTCTAAAGACCAAATACGGTTGGCTCTTAATTTATCATGGAGTTGACCAGGAGATGGTATACCGGTTGGGAGTCCTCCTGGTAGACCTACAAAATCCGGAACTGGTTATCTACCGGTCACCGAATCCTATTCTAGAGCCAAAAGAAAGCTATGAGATCGGCTCCGGGGAACACTGGGTTCCTAATGTGGTCTTTACTTGCGGTGCTGTTGGAGCGACTGATAAAGCAATATTAGAAGATGATGATGAAATACTTATATATTATGGAGCAGCAGACACTAATATAGCAGTAGCCACTGCTACCCTGGCTGATTTAATTCCAGGAGATTTTCGTAGATAGATATCCCGGGATCCATTCTTTAGAAACCTTTTGGGCTATTTCATAATACTTTTCCGCAGATCTAACCCAGCTTAGCGATTCACCTAGATCTGCAGCTTTTTTCTCCATATCTTTTTGCAGTTGCGGGTTTTTAAGAACCCTGTTCAAAAGCTCTGCCAGGTCTTCCGGTGTAGGCTCATTGGCTAGAAGCCCCCGTCCGGAAGCTAATAATTCCTGAGCATGTTCATAAGGAGTAGATATAATGCACCTGCCACATCCAACAGCAAATGAAAGAGTTCCTGATACAGCCTGGTCCAGGTTAGGATAAGGACTTAGATAAATATCGGTCATATACAGGTAATCACTTAATTCCTCATTACTTAGAAACCGGTTTACAAAGACTACATTTCTTTCCAACCGGAGTTCCTTCACCTGGCGCTCTATTTGAATTCTATAGTGTTCACCTTCGCTTCTTAACAAGCTGGGATGGGTTTTGCCGGCAATAATATATACTGCTTCAGGATGCCGGGAAACTATCATGGCCAAGGCCTTCAAGCCAAGTTCAAGCCCTTTACCAGGTCCTATTAATCCAAAAGTAGTAATGATTCTGCGTCCCTGCAGACTATATTTAGCCTTTAAAGCCTCTCTATTCTTTTCACCAAAATCCGGTACTCCATGCGGTATTACAAATATTTTTTGCGGGTTAACCCCATAGACTCTTTCCAACAGGTTGCCGGCTCGAGCGGTCATACAGATAACTGCTGCCGCGTCTCCAGCCAATCCTGCCAGTACATTCTTCCTGCTTGTTGAGGGGGCGGTTAAAACTGTATGCGTAACTAAAATATAGGGTTTATTAAGATGTATAGCCAGGGAAATAATATTTTCACCATCCTGGCCACCATATATGCCATATTCATGCTGGATAATGACCAAATCAATATCTTGCTGCTGGTTAACCCAGGCCGCAACTGCAATATAATCGTCTGTGCTCTCCTGGTCGATTTGAAAGACTACTTCTATAGGATAATCATAGTAATCATCCAAATCGTTTACAGCAGCTACTGATACAGGGATACAATTAATCAAATTATCTCTTAAATCTTTAGAAAATGTAGCAATTCCACACTTCCGGGGAGGGTAGGTACTGATGATCAAACAACTCTTCATAATACTTACCTCCTATCTCAAATATTTTATCCTAAAATACCAACTCCAGCTTTTTTCTACCGTTAGACAGGTATTTTATTACTGTCCTTCTGAGGCAAAGGCTGATATGCCGGATTTTTTAATTATGCAAAACTCTCAAATGAAATTAGTTAACTATTTGTATTCCCAATGTTCCTAGAAAGCCAAATAATTCTTCTTGGATCTGGGCTAAAGCTTCCGGGGTATTTCCCTCACACCTGATTATCAGTTCTGGACCCGTATTGGACACCCTAACTAATCCCCATCCATCCGGAAAGATTATCCTGGCTCCATCTACCTCTATAACCTGGTACCGGGAACGAAAATGATTAAGGACTTTTTCTACTACCAGGTACTTTTGTTCATCAGTGCTCTTTATCCTTATTTCTGGAGTATTATAGTATTTAGGAACATCTTGCAGCAGTTCATCTAAACCCTTTTCGCTGTAGGATAATATGCGCAGCAACCGGGCAGAGGCATAAAGAGCATCATCGAAACCGTAATACTCATCTGCAAAGAATATATGTCCTGACATCTCTCCGGTAAAAACCGCCCCTAATTCCTTCATTTTCGCTTTTATTAACGAATGCCCGGTAGGACTAATCAGGGGCCTGCCTCCCAGTTGATAGATTTCATCTATAAGACTCTGGGAACATTTTACTTCTACAATACATTCAGTCCCCGGGTATTTAGGCAATATCTCTCGCCAGAAGAGAACCATCAAGAGGTCTCCCCAGATGATATTCCCCAGACTGTCAACAACTCCTACCCGATCTCCATCCCCATCTAAACCAATACCCACATCTGCTTGTTCTTGTTTAACCAGCCGAATAAGATCCTGGCAGTTTTCAACTGCTACCGGGTCTGGATGATGATGGGGAAACGTCGGATCAGAGTCACAGTACAATTCCACAACCTCACAACCTAGCTCTCTAAAAACCCGGGGCGCAAAAATTGAAGCTGTCCCATTCCCGCAGTCAACTACTATTTTAAGCTTTTTCGGTCCAAGCTTAATTTTTTCTTTAATCATTTTGACATATTCATCAATTACGTTTACTTCAGTTAACTTGCCCTGGTTTCCAGATACAAAATCCCGGTTTTCCGCCAGAAAACGCAGCTCTTGAATCTCCTCCCCGTAAATTGTAGTTTCACCTAGAAGTATTTTAAAACCATTATATTCCGCAGGGTTATGACTGGCAGTTATCATAAGACCAGCCTTTATATCAAGATGCCGGGCTGCAAAATAAAAAATAGGAGTTATCACTAAACCTATATCCACTACCTCACAACCGGAATCGATTAAAGCATTTAAGGTAATTTGCCGTAAACTATTTGATGATTCCCGGTTATCTCTTCCTACCAGAATTCGCCGGCATCCCTGGCGAACTGCCTTGGCAGCAAATGCCCGGGCTATCCTGTAAGCTGATTCTTCATCTAACTCGGCACCGTAAATGCCTCTAATATCATACTGCCTGAAAATATTAGATTTTAGCATAAGACCCCTCCTCATGGTATAATCTGTTTTCAAAAACATTCACTTATATAATATCTTCATAACCGGCCTCTTTAAGGGCTTGTACCGCCTTTTTAATATCCTGGTCTCGATCTTTGTCACAGACTAACAGGCTGTCCTTATAGTTGACAATCAAAAGATTCTCTACTCCTAAAGCAACAACTACCTGCTGGGGAGAATAAATGAAGCAATCATTAGTATCTAATAAAACTCCTTTACCCTCCAGTACATTCCCCTTATTATCAGCATTGCAGTAACGCTCTAGAGCTGTCCAGGTGCCTATATCATCCCATCCAAAAGCAGCCGGGATTACCAATACCTGTTTACACTTTTCCATAATGCCATAATCTATAGAAACCCATGGTAAGTTAGCATAAACATTCCTAATAATCTCTTTTTCCATCGGGGTTCCCAGGCTGTTTGCTATTAGACTTAATCCCTGCTCCAGTTCCGGTAAAAACTCTGCCATAAGCCTGAAGAGAAGATCACTTCTCCATAAAAACATACCACTGTTCCACAAATAAGTCCCTTTATCCAGGTATTTTATAGCCTGGTTAATATCAGGCTTTTCATGGAAAGCCCCAGCTTTAAATATACTTACACCTTCTATTTCCTCGGCTTTATCACCTTTTTCTATGTATCCATACCCGGTTTCCGGCCGTGAGGGACTAATGCCAATAGTCACTACCTGCTCCCCACTCTGGGCAGCTTTTTTACCAGCCTTAATTATATTTGTAAATGCTTCTATATCTGCCACATAATGATCAGCAGGTAACACCAGCATCACTCCCTGCGGGTCCCGCATCTGAATATAAGCTGCTGCTAACCCAACTGCTGCTGCAGTATCGCGGCCACAGGGTTCGCAGATTATATTCTGAGAAGGTAACTCCGGCAGCTGTTTTTCAACCAGCTCCCGGTAGAGAACACCGGTAACCACATATACATTTGATGGCTCAACCAGGTTATCAAGCTTATCCATAGTCAGCTGCAGCATAGTACGGTTGCTAAATAGAGATAAGAACTGCTTAGGTTTTTTTTTCCGGGACAAAGGCCAAAATCTTTCACCAGGTCCCCCGGCCAATATTACTGCATACATATAATCTCTCACCTCTTTCAAATAACTTCCATTGTCTGCTCGCCTTTTTTACTGCTTCCAAATTTATCTTATTATCGCATGATTAGTTAAATTAAAACAGTATCCCTAGCGAATTTTTATCTGTGCCTAATCTGTGTGTATCTGTGGTTAATAATAAAAATTCTCATATAACTTAGAGATTTCAGTCTTCCCTAAATATAGTTATTATCTGGCTAGCCGGAGACTAAAGTCTCCTTTACGATACAAGAATTAGGTTTATTGGCAAGTGGAATCAATTATGCAAAATACTCACCTACTATTAAGGTAAGTTACAATAGATAAACTTCAACTTTAGGAAAAAATATATTGACACTAGAAATGAAGTGAGTAATATATTAATTAGGCTTTAGCACTCAATTAATTAGAGTGCTAAGGTTTTATGGAATGTCATTACCGGTTAATAATAACATCTTATACCAAGGGATTTGCTGGCTGGCAATACTTTTTCCAGGATATATTTATGAGGATTTTGCATAATAGCTATTTTATATTATTAGTGCTCTTGCCCCGGTAGAGGAGACTATAGTCTTTAGCTTGACTGTCATCCGAAAACAAAGTAACATAATGAATTATTGAATTATGCAAAACCTTCTTATAATACTTTACTGCTACTATTAGCTATTTAATATCTAGCTGCGAAAGGAGCGATTTACTTGGCAAAAAAACAATTCAAAACTGAGTCTAAAAGACTATTAGATCTTATGATCAACTCAGTCTATACTCACAGGGAGATTTTTCTAAGAGAACTCATTTCTAATGCGGGTGATGCCATCGATAAAATCTACTATAAAGCATTAACCGATGAATCTTTAACCTTTAATAAAGATGACTATTATATTAAAGTTACTGCTGATAAGGAAAACAGAATACTAAAAATATCTGATACTGGTATTGGCATGACTAAAGAAGAACTTGACGAAAACCTTGGAATTATAGCCCAGAGCGGATCTTTAACCTTCAAAAAAGAAAATGAAATAAAAGATGGGTATGACCTAATAGGGAAGTTTGGGGTTGGATTTTATTCAGCATTTATGGTAGCCGACATGGTTACAGTTATTAGTAAAGCCCTGGGCAGCAATAAGGCCTACAAGTGGGAATCTAAAGGTATAGAAGGATATACGGTTGAGCCATGTGAAAAAGATGGTGTTGGTACCGATATTATACTTAAAGTAAAAGAAAACACTGACGATGAGAAATTTGATGAATACCTTGAGGCATACCGCCTTAAATCTATTATTAAGAAATATTCCGACTTTATTAGATATCCCATAAAAATGGATATAGCCGGAAGCAGGCTTAAAGAAGGTAGCGAAAGCGAATATGAAGAGTATACTGAAGAGCAGGTTGTAAACAGTATGGTACCGATATGGAAAAAAAATAAAAACGAACTCAACCAGGAGGATTATGAAAATTTCTATTCCGAAAAGCGTTTCGGTTTTGATAAGCCGCTTAAGCATATTCATATAAGTGTTGATGGGGCTGTAAGCTATAATGCTATTATGTTTATCCCCGAGAGAATGCCTTATGATTTCTATACAGCTGAATATGAGAAGGGATTAGAATTATATTCAAGCGGTATCTTGATTATGAACAAATGTGCAGATTTATTACCTGATTATTTTAGTTTTGTTAAAGGGTTGGTGGACTCAGAGGATCTGTCACTTAACATATCCCGGGAAATGCTTCAGCATGATAGACAGCTGCAGCTTATTGCTAAGAACATTAAAGCTAAAGTAAAAAGAGAATTAGAGAACATGCTTAAAAACGAAAGAGATAAATATGAAGATTTCTACAAAACCTTTGGTAGGCAATTAAAGTATGGAGTTTACAGCGATTTTGGCAGCAATAAAGATGTCCTGCAGGACTTATTGATGTTTTATTCATCAAAAGAAAAAAAACTGGTTACTTTAGATGAATATGTTTCTCAAATGCCCGAAGAGCAAAAATATATTTATTATGCGGCCGGGGAATCAATTGAGAGAATAGAAAAACTGCCTCAAACAGAACTGGTAGCTGATAAGGGATATGAAATACTGTACTTTACTGATGATGTAGACGAATTTGCTATAAAGATGTTGACAACCTATAAAGATAAAGAATTTAAATCAGTATCCAGCAGTGATTTAGGAATAGAAACAGAAGAAAATGATAACACCAGTGGTGATGCGCAGGATAATAAAGAATTGTTCAATAAAATGAAAAACATCTTAGCAGATAAAGTAACGGATGTCCGTGCATCTAAAAGGTTGAAAAATCATCCGGTATGCCTGGCAAACGAAGGAGAAGTTTCAATTGAGATGGAAAAGATACTGAACTCCATGCCCAATAGTCAGAATATTAAAGCCAATAAGGTTTTGGAAATAAACATTAGTCATGAGGTGTTTCAATCACTAAAAGAAGCTTTTGAGAATGACCAGGATAAGCTTAACCTATATACCAGTCTATTATATAATCAAGCACTGCTTATTGACGGATTACCAATAAATGACCCGGTTGAATTCACCAATAATATCTGTAAAATAATGAAATAGTATAAAAGGCCGTTTTCTTTAAGAAAGCGGCTTTTTTAATGGTCTGTTGGTCTGTTGGTCTGTTGGTCTGTTGGTCTGTTGGTCTGTTGGTCTGTTGGTCTG
>CAYZYO010000048.1:15084-16830 GCA_964482585.1 uncultured Syntrophomonadaceae bacterium
TTGGAAATACCTGTAGGGGAGACTTTAGTCTCCCGTTTAAATACCATCAGCCTGGGCTGGGAGGAGACTAAAGTCTGGGGTTTTAAAGGTAGAAGTCAGGTTTGCATTTCTAAATATTTGTTGGTTTTGTAATCAAATGTTTATCAGGTTTTTTATTACCGTTACCAACACCCTAATTGGTACCTGTAAATAAGATTCTAGTGTTGTCAGGATAATTGTACCTCTGGGGAGACTGAATTCTCCCCTACTGCCTATAAATACACATAAATAATTCTTTTTTTCTATTAACCCCCCATGCCCTGAGAACACAACCACTTATGAAAACAAAGAGGTGATTACCCAACAGATTCGGGCAGATTTTTTGGTCTTTGTTTTGATAAGTATCTGAAACAATTTATAATATTTTACCTTTACCTTTGCAGTTGATCCCTTCTTATATTGTACCGTATCTCATACTGTAGAGGCGACTTCAGTCGCCGACCAGCCGCAATTCAGGATCAAAGGGCGGCGACTGAAGTCGCCTCTACGATCTATCCAGTAAGGTGCTACGTTAAGCGTTTATTTTCTAATTAAAATACAAATTATTAATTATTACATTGCCGCTTCAGCCGGTCTGTAGATTTGATTGGTTAAATTTTTCTTTAGCTTCTATTAGTATTTGAAAATCTTTATCCGGCAGACCGTATACCTGCCAAAAAAGTTGTTGTGACTCCTTTAGATCATTCAGAGTAAGAGTAGGATAATCCTGTAATCCATAAGTTCCATCCGGCAATCGACAATACCACAGATCACCATTAGGTTTTATCCATTTTTCGCTGGTATCTTTAACAGCTACTTTTAACAATTCTGCTGTTTCTTTATATGTCTCATTCTCAGTAGCTATATACATTTTGTATAAAAAATTCATTTCCGCTAATAAATGGTTTAATGAGCAATGGGTATTAGCTTTACCGGCTTCAGACATATAATCAGGAACTAAATATCCATCACTGATAGTTAAGCTGGAATACTTTCTAATATAATCTACCAGAAAATCAGCATATTTAACAGCTGCATCAAGGGCCTTATTTTCATTGTAAACTTGATACGCATCCAACATAAAATAAGCCGCATCTGTACTAAAACGGGTATCGTAAAAGTTACCTTCAATATTATAATCATTATATAACCATAATGATTTAGGTTTAGTGGGCCAGTAGCCTTTAGTGTTTTGATTATTCAGGGTTGAATACATTGACAATAAGGCAATATTTCTAAAATAACCATTATCAGGACCAGTTAAATAAAGCCTCCCGACATGTTGAGCAGGATTTCGCCAAAACGCGCTTTTATCTGTTGGTTCATAGCTTTCAGGAACCTTATCATATACCCCATCAGCTTCCAGTTTACGAAAAGCGTTAAGATCTGCTCGCCTTATTAAGTTTTCATGTTCTTCATCATAGATGTCCGCTATCTGTTCATCACTTACCATAACCCATGTTTTAAATTCCCCGGTAAAGGGAAGTCCAGTAGAAAATGTATATCCCTGATTATTCCTTTTTAAACTGAAACTGAGCTTTTCTAATTCTTTAGATACTGTACATCCTAAATCCTTATAAACTTCAATGGTTCCCAAACATAATGAGCAGTCTTTAGCATCTATAAACTGTATATCGGAACTTAATTTTCCGGGTATTTTATTTACCTGACTTACTGACCATTGTGACTGGGAATAATTATAACGCCCATGAGGATAAATTATTGTCG
>CAYZYO010000049.1:0-16830 GCA_964482585.1 uncultured Syntrophomonadaceae bacterium
ACTGCCTTTATCTACTCCATCCTGTATAGCACGTAAACTCACGTGATAAACCTGACCAGCTATCTCATACACAGCTGTATCAGGTGGTGGAGTAGTCCCTTCTTCAGCCTTGCTGATATTAAATACCAGGATTACATCTTCACCAGTAAGTGCTGAAAGGTCAAGGGCGTCAACCGGCAGTTCGAGTTCAACCCCGGCTGCCTTGACTGTTACCGGTTTGTCTGCATCGAAGACATCTGCCAGGGTATCTGCAGATACTTCAATAGCTGCCTCGGCTACATCAGCGTCATCTACCTGTTCCGGTACAACGAGTTCAACATTGACAACCTGTTCATCAGCTACCTGGTTTTCAATTCCTTCGCTGTCAACCGCAAATGTTACTGAAGCCTCGCCTGTATCTGTAGTTGTGCTGGCCAGAGTACCACCTGCCTGAACATTACCGCTGGAATCAACAGTTGTCTCTAACTCGGTCTCTGTAGCTGGTGGAGTTGCAGTAACACCACCGCCGCCGCCGCCACTACTGGGCCGTGATGGACCCTCTATGGTTAAATCAATAGATTGGTAAGGGGTACCACTTTTGGTAATAGAAAATTCGTATCCGGTATTCGTACCATAATCCAGGTTCAGGCCGGTCCATGCATAAACAATACTATAGCAGCTCCCGTAAACGGGATCATAAGTATCGGTTACTTTGGATGGATCAGCATTATATATATCAGCAACAGTAATACTTTTATCTACTACTCCATCTTTGTAGATTTTAAGAACAGTGCTGCTGAATTCAGCTGATGTAAGCGGAGTAATATTAACCGTCAGTTCCAGAGAATCCAGAGAATTAGTAGTTGCAGTTTCTGTGGTTTCTCCAGGGTCAATAACGTTGTCTGCCAGTGCAGGACTTAACCCAATAGTCAGCGTTGTGAGAAAAGCCAGGAAGATCACCAGGGCGATGTTTCCAGCAAGGGTGCGTTTGGCTCTTATTTTGGTCATAACCATTTTCACCTCCTTTCCAACAACAGATAGAGTTCTATTTTTATGAGAAATAGAAACTCTCAGGTTAATTCTACCAATGCCGGTGGGTTATGGCAAGAGGTTTTTTAGAGAATAGAGAATAGTTTCTGTCCTCTAGGCTTTGCGTTGGGGGAATAGGTTGGTTATTATACTGCTCCAGTTTTTTCTGATTTTTTGTTCTGCCAGGTTTATGGAGTTTCCTGAAGAGATGCTTTTGGGGTTATCTTTTACCATTTTAGATGCCACTTCTTCTGAAAAGTGTTTTTTTACTACCGCAGCTGCTGATGATAATACCGGCCTACGGGCTTTGCTGGAATGGGCATCACTGACTATCATGTGAACCAGGCTTTGTTTTATAAAGCTTAAGGCAGTCTTTTGAATCTGCCGGCCAAAGCTTCCGGTTAATGAGCCTGCTGTTACCTGGGTGGGCATACCTTTAGCTACGAATTGCGCCAGTAGGGAAGGTTTTTTGGCAAAGGCCGTATTTCTTTCCGGATGTGCTATTACCGGTGTTACTCCCCAGAGCTGCAGCTCATAGAGTATTCTTTCGGTATAGCTGGGTATATAGGCAGATGGAAACTCTACTAATAGGTAACGCCCGTTATTGTTAAGTGTAAGGAGTTCCCCTTGTTTCATGCGGCGGGGCAGGTCTGGTTCTATATGGTATTCAGCCCCGGGCAGGATTTTAAGGGGTATTTCTTTTTCGGTAAGGATAGTATTGACCTGCTGTACTGCAGAAATTATTTCTTCCTTGGAGTTATCATAGGCTCCTGCCATTACGTGAGGAGTAGCTATTATTATGCGGATGCCATCTTGAACAGCAATCTCCGTCATAGCCAGAAATTGTTCCAGGTTCTGGGCTCCGTCATCAAGCCCGGGGAGTATATGACAATGAGTATCGATCATGGTTTTTACCTCCAAGCCTTTTTTTAGAGAATAGTGAATAGAGAATAGTTTCTGTGGCCTGCGGCCTTTTTTTGGGCTCGCTTTGCTCGCCCTTTTTTAGTAAGTGAATAGCGCGCTTTCCTTTTTATTTTATATCGGTTTTTATATGCCGTTTTTAAATTCTTTTTTGATGCCTTTACGTTTGTTGTAAGATTTATTGTCAGTTCGGTACACTATCCAAATAAATTCCGCCTTTTCTACACACCTTTTCTATATTTTTACACATTTACTCTCTATGTCAATATTGATTAGTTAGAAAATAAAGGCTTAATGCAGTCACCTTACCGGACAGAACCGTAGATAGAACCGTAGAGGCGACTTCAGTCGCCACCCTCTTACCTATTCTCTATTCTCTGTCCTCTATTTTGATAACGAGTTTTTATATAGTAAATAAACATTGCCAACAGGCTGAATATGAGGAAGCCGGTAAAGTCCAGGATTATGTCTTCTTTGCAGCCGGTGCGGGCAGGGTTGTTAAACTGGTTTATTTCATCGGCACAGGCTATGGCAAATACCAGGAACCCGGTCAGTATCCAGTAGGTGGGTTTTATTTTACCGGTACCGTTAAACCCGTAAAGTATTAATAGTCCAAGGGTGCCATATAACACTAGATGGGCTAGTTTGCGAAGCATAAAGTGGATAAAGCTAACTGTATCCTCATGGCTTTCGACCAGCCGGTCGTGGTAGTAGAACGCTATCTGCGGCATTTTTTGAACAATTTTTATTATTTCCGGGTGTTTTTCAATGGTTGGTCTTAAGTCCTGATCTGATAAGGGTTGGTTGGAAAAACGGAAAATCATAGATATACACATAAGAACCAGAATCCAACGCATGATTATTTTCATGAAAACCCACCTTTTTTGGTTGATCGTGATTTGTTGCAGAGTTTGTATGTTTGCTGTTTATTTTATAATAGGGATTGGTGGAATGCCAATCCTTTTGTTTATTAGTTGGTTAGTTGGTTAGTTGGTTAGTAGAAAACGACTTCTCTCTTAAATGCTGTTAGTACCTGGCTAGCGGCGACTGAAGTCGCCTCTACGGATGCAGGAGACTCTCGGGCCGGAGACTGATGTCTCCTCTATGGATGCAGGAGCTACGTTGTACCTGTTTTATGCTGCGTAATTGTTCCCTCTCAGGTCGGCGACTGAAGTCGCCTCTACGGATACTATGGATACGGGAGGCTGAAGTCTCCCCCCTACGGATGTAAGAGCTATAATGTTTACAGTAATAAGGATTGGCATTTTGCCAATCCCTGTTATATCTGTTTACTAGTGTCTATGAATTATTCTTTAATCTATATCTCTATGGAGGGTTTTTTTAGTTCTTTGAATAGGAAGTTGTTCAGGACTTTTATGTAGGTGCCTTTCATGCCTAAGGAACGGGATTCTATTACCCCGGCGCTTTCAAATTTTCTTAAGGCGCTTACGATTACGGAACGGGTGATCCCTGCTTTGTCGGCTATTCTGCTGGCTACCACCAGCCCCTCTTCCTCTTTCAGCTCTGCTAATATGTGTTCAATGGCTTCGGTTTCGGAGAAGGAAAGGCTGGCCATGGCAATCTGCACCGAGGCTTTTTTCTGCACCTCATCTTTGATGCGCTCTGATCTGATGCGCATTATTTCGATAGCCATTACCAATGCCCCGTATTCAGCCAGGACAATATCTTCTTCGGTGAAGTTTCCTTGTTCTTTCATTAGTATTATGGTCCCAATGCGCCCGGCTCCACCAAAAACCGGGGTAATACACCATATCCGGTCAGCACAGCTGCAGTCCATAGAATCCAGATTGAATATACATTTTCTGCCGTCATTAAGGATTATGTTTATTTTTGTTTCTTCGATTTTAAGAAGATCCTGGTTAAAGCTTTCTGGAAAACGCTCTGCATGACTCAGGAGTTTTTCAATTTCTACACAGCAGGCATTATTGGCAAATGCGTAACCGCTTATGCTGCCTCTCCTGCCAACAACAAAACAGCTGCATTCAAGGTTTTTGGAAATAACGTCGGCAATTTCAAAAAAGTCTACCGGATTGCCTGCTATTTTAGCTAGTATTTTGTTTATTGCTCTCGATTTTTCTAGTAATGATTTTGCCATAAATTACCTCCTACAATATATACCTGCTTAGATCCTCATCTTCCACAATTTTGTTCAGCTTTTGGGTTACATAGTCTTCGTCAATGATTATCCTTTCGCCCTTTTTATAAGGAGCTTCAAAGAGCAGATCTTCTAATAGTTTTTCCATAACTGTATGTAAACGACGGGCTCCTATGTCTTCAGTACCGTTATTTACTTCATAGGCTATATCAGCTATAGAGTCTACTGCTTCATTAGAGAATTCTATCTCTACTTCCTCGGTGGATAATAGGGCAATATACTGTTTTATCAGCGAACTGTTAGGTTCTGTAAGTATTCTTTTTAAGTCTTTGCGGGTTAAACTATTAAGTTCTACCCGTATGGGAAATCTTCCTTGTAATTCGGGTATTAAATCAGAAGGTTTGCTGTAATGAAACGCTCCTGCCGCAACAAACAGTATATGGTCGGTTTTAACCTGCCCGTATTTGGTATTTACTGTAGCTCCCTCAACTATTGGCAGTATATCTCTCTGTACTCCTCCGCGGGAAACATCTGCTCCACAGCTTCCTTCATTATTGACTATTTTGTCAATTTCATCAAGGAAAACTATTCCATCTTCTTCAACCCGTTTAACTGCTTCTCTCTGTACTTCATCCATATCGATCAAGCCCTGGGCTTCTTCATATGCTAATATTTTCCGGGCTTCTTCTACTGTAATCTTACGTTTTTTTTTGTTTTTGGGCATCATACTCTCAAACATGTCCTGCATGTTTATTCCCAGCTCTTCAACACCTGCACCTGAAAACATATTGGCAAAGGGAGTGCTTTTTTCTTCCACTTCTATTTCTATTTTTATGTTTTCCAGTTCCCCGCTGGTGAGTTTTTCTTTTATTTTTTCTCTCCACTTCAGGTCTTTTTTATAATCATCATCCAGGGCCATATCAGATGCAGCTGATGCCTCATTTACGAAGAATTCAAATGGGTGTTTGGGTGTTTTTTCTCTGTCTAATGGTGCTAAGAAGTTGAGAATTCGCTCTTCAGCGCGTTTTAGACTTCTTTCTTCAACTTCCTCCATTTTTTCCTGTTTTACCATACGAATAGAATTCTCGGTAAGATCCCTTATTATAGAATCCACATCACGACCTACATAACCTACTTCGGTGAATTTACTTGCTTCAATTTTTAGAAAGGGTGCTTTTACCATTTTGGCTAGCCTTCTGGCAATCTCTGTTTTGCCCACTCCGGTTGAACCGATCATTATGATGTTTTTAGGGTATATCTCTTCTTTTAGTTCCGGAGCGAGCTGTTTTCTGCGATATCTGTTTCTAAGGGCAATTGCTACTGCTTTTTTGGCATCCTGCTGGCCAATTATATATTGATCTAGTTTTTCTACTATTTCTTTAGGTGTGAGGTTATGCAAATTAATACCTCCTTTTGTGTCGGGCTCGCTCTGCTCGCCCTTTAGAGAATAGTGAACAGAGTATAATGAATAGTTTCCGTAAGGAAAGCCCTCGCTTTCCTTTTTATTTTAACTACCTTTAACCATTGTTTAGCTACTGTTTAACCATTGTTTAACCATTGTTCAACTATTGTTTAACCATTGTTCCGCCACTGTTCCGCCACCGTTCCGCCACTGTTATTGTTTTTACTCGACGATTTCTAAGGATATATGGTCATTGGTGTAAACACATATCTCAGCTGCAATTTTCAGTGCCTCACGGGCAATATCTTTAGCTTCCATATCAGTAAATTTATTCATAGCCCAGGCTGCAGCTAAGGCATAGGAACCACCTGAACCAATTGCCATAACTCCATCATCAGGCTCAATAACTTCGCCACTTCCAGATATTAAAAACATCTTTTCTTTGTCAGCTACAATTAACACTGCTTCTAAGCGGTGAAGTATTCGGTCGGTTCTCCACTCCCGGGCTACTTCAATAGCCGCTTTGGTCAAGTTTCCTCCTGACTGGTTGAGTTTATCTTCAAATTTTGCGAATAAGGTGAAGGCATCGGCAACTGAACCGGCAAAGCCAGCCACTACTTTGCCACTATATAGTCTTCTTATTTTAGTAGCCTTCTGTTTCATTACCGTGTTCTGGCCAAATGTTACCTGGCCATCTCCTGCTATGGCTGTCTGGTTTTTAGTTCTTACTGCTACAATTGTTGTTGCTCTAAACAAATTTCTCACCTCCGTGGATGGGTATCATTATGTATAGTTTTTATACTATCCCTGGTCAGGTGTGTATATATCTGAGTCGTTGATAATTTTACATGCCCGAGCAGTTCCTGGACCGATCTTAAGTCGGCTCCTTTGTTAAGTAGATGAGTAGCAAAGGTATGCCTTAGTGTATGCGGACTAATTTTCTGATTAATAGCAACCTGCTCTACATATTTATTAATAATATTTCTCACGCTTCTATCCGACAGTCTGCTGCCAAATTTGTTGAGAAACACTGCATCTTCGGCATTACCTGCTTTTAAAACAAGTTTCTGCCTGGTTTTTGCGATATATATTCCAAGGGCCTGGGCAGCTTTACTACCTAAAGGTACTATCCTCTCTTTGCCGCCTTTCCCTTTGATTTTTATGAGTCTTTCTTCAAAATCAATATCTTTTAAATCCATGCTTACAAGTTCGCTTACTCGTAAACCTGCAGCATACAGTGTTTCTAATATTGCTTTATCGCGTCTTCCTAAAGGAAGGGATATATCAGGGGCTTTCATTAGCAGTTCTATCTCCTGTGAATAAAGGAATTTGGGCAGTTTTTTATCCTGCCGGGGGGTGGAAACCTCTGCAATGGGATTGCTTTCTAATATGTTTTCCCGGCATAAATATTTGACATAAGAACGCAGTGCAGCAAGTTTTCTTGCCATTGTAGCCCGGCTTAAATTTCTTTCCTGCATGTCGCCTAAATATTCTCGTACTGATTTATGGTTAAGCATTTTTAATGATAATTCTTCTTTCGGCACATCATATCTCTGAGCAATGTGGTTAACAAACTGCATTAAGTCAGTTTTGTAACCGAGCAGTGTGAGTTTTGAAGCACCTTTTTCAACCCGCATGTAGTCTATGTAGTTTTTAATGTGTTGAAAAAGCATAAATTTCGCCCCTTATTAGTATATGGTGCATAGTTGCTGTTATAAACTGCTCCTTATAAGGTTACTGCCAGGAGCAGGCTTGTTTTTCAGAATATATTATACATTTAAGTATTTTATTCAGGCAATTTTTACAAACCCTATTCTTTGTCTTTCTTCATCTCATACTGTTTCTATCAAGTACATTTATTAAGGTATTGATTCTATTAGCTCTACTCTTTATCCCCCTTCATTTCATACTGTTGACATTATTGCAGTAATATCTATGGGCAATTATATATCTCTTTTCTCCCCCCCCTTTACCCATAGTAACCAAATACGTTGGTAGCTCCATTACATGATACGTGGAATAAAATATTTTTATGTCTGCAATACAATTTCGACATGAGAAATTTTTTTCCTTCCCACTGGTAAATTTTTCGCGACGGGGACGCACAAGGGGACGGTTCTCCTGCAGACACAAGGGGACGGTTCTCCTGTGTCAATAGAAACAGTGTGCCCATGGGCACACGTCCTATTGACACAGGAGAACCGTCCCCTTGTGTCTGCTGTCGCATTCTGTCCCCTTGTGCGTCCTTGTGCGCTAGAAGGAGGTTAGGGAGCGGTGGATGTAGGCGTGGTATCTTTTCTGTTTGTCTTTGATGGGAGGATCTAAGGGGGGAAGAATACCGAAGTTGGCATTTATAGGCTGGAAACTGCTGCTCCGGGCAGTTGTGATGAAGTTAAAGAGGGCCCCGATCATGGTTATTTCAGGCATTATTAATAATTCCCGGCTTTTTAATAACCGGGCAGCATTGATCCCGGCTATTATGCCGGCTGCCGCTGATTCCATATAGCCTTCTACACCGGTTATCTGCCCGGCAAAGAATAGCTGGTGGTTTTTTTTGAACTGCAGGGTCGGCAAGAGTAACCGGGGGCTGTTTATGTAGGTGTTGCGGTGCATTACCCCGTGCCTGACAAATTCTGCTTTCTCAAGTCCGGGAATGAGCCTGAATATCCGGTCCTGTTCTCCCCATTTAAGCCGGGTCTGAAAACCGACCATGCCGTAAATTTTGCCTTCTTTGTCTTCCTGTCTCAATTGTACTACAGCATAAGGTCTCCTGCCGGTTTTAGGGTCATCAAGACCTACCGGGCGCATGGGCCCAAATCGCAGGGTATCGATCCCCCGGCGGGCCATTATCTCTATGGGCATGCAGCCAGGGAAAAAAAGTTTTTTATCTATCTGGTGTCCTTCTTTTATATCTGCATTAACAATATGATTGTGAAATTCCTCGTATTGTTCTTTGGTTAAAGGACAGTTGTAATAGTCATCAGTTCCCTTGCCATAACGGGAGGCTTTATATATCTGGTTTTTATCCAGGCCTTCCAGGGTTAAGCTGGGAGCTACGGCATCATAAAAATAGAGGCTGTCTTCTCCGGTCAGCTTTTGGAGGTTAACAGCTAGATCATTGGAGGTCAGGGGCCCGGTAGCTATAATGGATATTTCATTTTCCGGCATATCAGTAATCTCCTGCCGGATTATTTCAATCAACGGGTGGCCGGTAATCTTTTCAGTAACTATTTGAGCAAACAGCTCCCGGTCAACCGCCAGGGCTGATCCAGCTGGAACCTGTGCTGTGCCTGCACATTCCAGCAGTATGGACCCCAGTTTTCTCATTTCTCTTTTCAGGAGTCCCTGGGCAGTGTTTCCCAGATCAGATTTTAAGGAGTTGCTGCATACTAGTTCAGCCAGGGCTGAGGTTTGATGTACGGGGGTGTTTTTTACCGGCCTCATTTCCCATAATTTTACTTTTATCCCCGCGTTGGCTATCTGATAAGCTGCTTCGCAACCGGCTAGTCCCCCACCAATAACATTTATGTGCTGCAATTTAAGCCTCCATTTTTATTTCATATTTGCATTCTGGATTTTGGCATACCTGCCGGGGCTCTTTGGTTTTACCCATTTTTTCAACTATAGCCTCACCACATTGGGGACATTTTTCCCCGGTTGGCTTATTCCAGGACTTGAAGGTGCATTCAGGATAGTTGCTGCAGCCGTAGAATCTGCGGCCTTTTTTGGTTTTCAGGGCTTTTACTGCGCCTCCACAAAAGGGACAGTTTACTCCTGTATCTTCATTAATAGATTCGGTATGGCGGCACTCGGGAAATCCTGAACAGGCCATGAATTTTCCGAAGCGTCCGGTTTTTATCAGTAGTGGACTACCACATTTAGGACAGTCTTTGCCAGCTTCTTCATCTTTTATCTCAATTTTTTCTATGAGTTCACTGGCTTTTTCCAGCTCATTAGCAAATGGCTGGTAGAATTCATCGACTATTTTTTTCCATTCTTTTTTTCCTTCTTCTACCAGGTCCAGGTCTTCTTCCATTTTAGCGGTAAAATCCACATCAACTATGTTGGCAAAGTTGTCTTTCAGCAGGTCAACCACGATAAAGCCCAATTCGGTCGGTACAAACTGCTTGTTCTGGCGTTCTACATAGTAGCGCCTGAGAATAGTATCTATTATCGGTGCATAGGTGCTGGGCCGGCCTATGTTTTTTTCTTCTAAGAGTTTTACCAGGCTGGCCTCGGTAAAACGCGGCAGCGGCTGGGTAAAATGCTGTTCCGGTTTTAGTTCGTTTAATATGAGTTCCTGGTCTTTTTTGAGGTCAGGAATAGGATTTTTGGCTGCTTCTTCGTCATTTTCGTTGTAGATTTTTTTGTAGCCGGGAAATTTTATTTTTGAGGAAGTAGCACGCAGGCCATATTCTCCTGCTTTGATGTCAACGGTAATTGTATCGAATACTGCAGGACTCATCTGGCTGGCCACAAAACGGTCCCAGATTAGTTTGTACAAGCGGTACTGGTCCCTGGTCAGGTATTCTTTTATGCTCTGTGGAGTACGATGTACTGATGTCGGGCGTATCGCTTCGTGAGCATCCTGGGAACTCTTCCTGCTTTTATATATGTTGGGAGTACCGGGAACATATTCTTCTCCATAATTTGAACGTATATATTCCAGGGCTTCTGATTGAGCAATATTAGCAACCCGGTTTGAATCAGTTCGCAAATAGGTTATAAGGCCGATGGTGCCTTGTTTGCCTATTGTCAGCCCTTCGTAGAGCTGTTGGGCGACCCGCATAGTCCTTTTGGAATAAAAGTTGAGTTTTCTTGAGGCTTCCTGCTGCAGGGTGCTGGTAATAAATGGTGGGTTGGCTTTTTTGCGTTTTTCCTTTTTGTCTACATTTTCTACATGGAAAACAGCCTGGTTAAGGTAGTTTTCTATTTCATTTTTTTGTTCTTCGTTTTTTATTTCTAGTTTTTTGCCCTGGTAGTTAATCAGTCGGGCGGTAAAGCATTTATCTTTTTCAGCTTTTTTGCTCTTTTTCCCTTTTTTATCTGCCAGAAGGGCTTCTACTGTCCAATACTCCTCGGGAACAAAGTCTCTTATCTGCTGTTCACGTTCACAAATCAGCCGTACAACAACGGTCTGTACTCTGCCGGCACTCAAGCCTTTGCGCACTTTACTCCACAGGAGGGGACTTAAATTGTAACCTACCAGCCGGTCTACAACTCTTCGTGCCTGTTGGGCGTTAACCCGGTCCATATCGATGGGACGCGAGTTCTTGATGGCCTTTTTTACGGCCTCTTTGGTAATCTCATTAAATTCTACTCTACATTTTGAACCAGGCTCAATTTTCATTGCATTCTGCAGGTGCCAGGCAATAGCCTCACCTTCACGATCAGGGTCAGTAGCCAATAATACTCTGGACGCCTTTTTGGACTGTTCTTTTATTTCTTTTAAGATATCTCCCTTTCCTCTGATAGTTATATACCTTGGTTCAAAGTAATTTTCTACATCTATTCCCAGCTTACTCTTTGGCAGATCCCTTATATGACCTACAGATGCCTTGATTTTATAATTTTTCCCCAAAAATTTACCTATTGTCTTGGCCTTTGCTGCTGATTCAACGATAAGTAGTGTAGTGCCCGCCAATAATATCACCTCTTAAAGTATGTTATTAACATTGAAAGTTTTCTATTATTCAAAAAATATTTAGCTTAAGTAAAGAATCTTTAGCTCCTTTGGTTTTACCACGCTGTACCTCTCACGCCGGAGACTGAAGTCTCCTCTACGTCGAGGTCATCAAATATATTTATTCTTAGTATCAGCATCATGTAATTCTGAACCGGTACCGTGTCACTCCGGGCATCCCCACCATGTCATTCTGAACGAAGTGAAGAATCTTTTCCCCTGTCTTTCCGGAGCGGAGACCACGACCGTGTAATTTTGAATGCCAGCGTAGAATATTGATTCTCTGGCTTAGATTCAGTATGACATTACTGCAGTTCAGGTTTATTTTATTTTTACATAGTAATTACCCGGCAATGATTTAACTATACCTTTAAATTCAATTTTAAACAAAAGAGTGCTCAAAACCCCTATCTCTAATCCGGTGTTTTTGATTAGTTCATCAAAATGCACTGGTTCGTAACTCATACATTGTATTATTAATTTCTCCTCGTTGTCCAGAAATTGCAGTTCCTTTTCCCTGCTTTTTCCCGGTTCCAACCTGGGAACAATCTCAGAATACTCTTCTAAGATATCCTCAATTCCTGATATTAATCTGGCTCCCTGTTTTATTAGATTATTGGTTCCTTCACTGTTTGGGCTGCTTACTGGACCCGGGATAGCAAATACATCTCTCCCCTGCTCCAGCGCAAAGTCAGCAGTAATTAAGGCTCCACTTTTCTTTTTGGCCTCTACTACTACCACTCCCTGCGATAAACCGGATATTATCCGGTTGCGTATGGGGAAATTACCCGGTTCGGGGTTGGTGTTATAGGGGAATTCACTGATTACGGCTCCAGAATCTATTATTTCGTGGTATATTTTGGTGTTTTCTTTAGGATAGATCACGTTGATTCCACTGCCTAATACTGCCAGGGTTAGACCTTTTCCCTTAAGCGCTCCCCGGTGGGCAGCTGTATCTATACCCCTGGCCATTCCGCTCACTACAGTTATCCTCTGCTGGGCCAAATCCTGCCCTAATCTTTCGGCCTGGTCTATACCATACGGGGTAGCCTTCCGGGATCCAACCACTGCTATACAGGTGCTATCTACGGCTTCCAAACTGCCCTGGTAATACAGCACATAAGGCGGATCATAGATTGTTCTTAAGCTCTTTGGATAATCATTATCCTCTATAGTTACTATTTTTATGCCCTCAGCCTTGAGTTTTTCCAGATTCACCAATGGATTAAGACTGCGGTTTTTTATTACTTTTTCAACACATTCGGCAGGTAAACATGCATGCATTCTACTGGTATCAGCTTCGAAAAACGCCAGGAAACTACCAAATGTATCTTTTATTTTCCATAACCGCTTATTACCTATTCCATTTATTGAATGTAAGGTACATAAAATAGCCTTTTCTAGATTATCCATATCTATCCCTTCTTTTAGCCATTTCCATATTATATCAGATAGGGATCCAGTTTATTATCAAATTTTATCGAATTAATCGGCCATTTTTTTCTTACTGCATTGATAACACAAAATTAGCCAGGATGCAACAGAAAAAAGATGACACAAGGGGACGGTTCTCCTGTGTCAATAGAAACAGTGTGCCCATGGGCACACGTCCTATTGACACAGGAGAACCGTCCCCTTATGTCTCCGCTGCTAAATTTTTTTATGTAATAATTTTCCTTCTTAAAATTGGTGAATGACGGGGAATATAATTTTGAAGTTATATTTTTTTTTGAAAGGAGTGGTTTTTTGTTTGCTGGACTTATGGATTATAAGAATAGTATGGCCAGGAAATTGATGAACCAGGATAAGGTTGATCCTGGAACTTTTAGTTTTTTAGAACCAGGGTGGTGGGCACTTCATGCAACTGCGATTACTGCTGTATATTTGTTGGGTACTATGATGACAAAAAAAATGCACCATAATAACATGGAGCCGTAGTAGTTTTGAAGGAAAAAATGAGACCCACCAGACCTCTTTACTTTGAAGATGTTATGGATGAAAATGTTTATGCAGATGTTTGGCTGGTTACCGGAGATGATAAGTTTACCGATGTCACTCATCTGATTCTACAAAATCGCCTGACCAAGGATTAAGTGACACAAGGGGACGGTTCTCCTGTGTCAATAGGACGTGTGCCATGGGCACACCGTTTCTATTGACACAGGAGAACCGTCCCCTTGTGTCAGCCTGTCGCATCTGTGTGTATGCTGAAATATATGGTAGAATTGGTTATATATATTCAAGTATTTGACGAGGAGAATGAAAGTGAGTCTAAAGCATAGTGTAAGACTTGTTTGGGATGGTAAAGATGAAGATCCGGCCCGTTTAAGCTGTGAGCAAAAGTTGCTGGAGCATATTTATCCTCATCCAGTAAGACATTCCAGCAATCTTTTCAATTACCGGTTTGATTGGGAAAACCAGCGGGATAAAGTAGTTTCCAATCGCTTAATCCAGGGTGATAATCTCTTTCTTCTTGGCTCTTTAATTAAGGAAGGCTATGAAGAGATGTTTGACCTCATTTATATTGATCCCCCGTTTCTCAGTGACACCAGTTATATTTCTCGGGCGGTAATCACAGGTAATGGTGATAAAGAGGTTATTAACCGCCTGGCTTTTCGTGACACTTGGGAAAAAGGCCTGGATTCTTATCTTGATGCTTTATACGGCCGCCTGCAGCTCATGAAAAGATTGCTTTCGGAACAGGGCAGTATTTTTGTGCACCTGGACTGGCATGTGAGTCATTATGTGAAACTGCTTTTGGATGAGATTTTTTTACCGCAGAATTTTATCAATGAAATAGTGTGGTGTTATGGTGGTGGAAGTGGAACTAAAAGACATTTCCACAGAAAACATGATTTGATTTTATGGTATTCCAAAGGAGATAAATACATTTTTAATCCCCAGTACCGGCCATATACCATAGGCACCTTAGAGCGGGGACTTACCCGGGTAAAGGGAGATAAATACCAACTTCACCAAAAGGGCGCTCTTATGCAGGATTGGTGGACAGATATTAATAAAATACTCAGCCCTACTGCCAGAGAAAACCTGAAATATCCAACTCAAAAACCAGCTGCTCTGGTGAAACGCATAATCGCTGCGGCTTCTAATCCTGGAAGTCTGGTGGCTGATTTCTATTGTGGTTCCGGAACTACTGCCCGGGTATGTGAGGAAATGGAACGCAATTGGGTGGCTGCTGATACCAGCAGTATTGCTGTACAGACAACTATATCCAGATTGATTAAGTATAAGAGCCGACCTTTTAAAGTAGAAAGAATTGAAGCTAAGGGGAACGTCAAAGAGCCGGGAAATATTATAAAGCTAAAAAAACCGCAGATTTATAAAGCAAAGGATGTTTTTAATATCTGCCTGGGTATTGAAAACTATACCCCGGCACCTGAAAAAAGACCGCTCTTAAGAGAAGAATATGCAGTTAATTCAATTATTGATTTCTGGGAGATTGACTTCGATTATAATGGGGAGGTTTTTTGTTCAGATATTCAGGTAGTAAGGGATAAGAATTCTTTTGACAAATCACTGGAACTTGATTTTCGCTTCCAGCTTCCAATTAAAAAAGAGTATTATATGGCAATTAAAGTCTACGATATCTTTGGTGATAATGCTCTGATAACCCTGACTTTAAAACCTTGAGGATTTTGGGGTATCAGCCTGAAAGAACTTGCGTTTAGAATCTACAATGGATCTAGAATTACAGTGCGGCAAGATTCTTTTCACTGTGTTCATAATTACCTGAGCATATTTTTCTTGTCATCGTTTAGAATGACATGTTTTTAGAAAACACTTTTTCCATCTTCATCTAGTATTATAAGATTATCAGATGTAAACGCCTTTTCAATGTAGTAGTTTTGGGTAGTTACCGGGATAAATAATAAAAGGATAATGGCTACCAGAACGACTACCAGAAGGTTGCGTCCCATCAAATAGACCTCCTTTTTTCTATACATGCTTTTTGAGCTGTTTTAGGGCTCCCTTTTCTAGACGCGACACCTGGGCTTGAGATATCCCAATTTCGTCAGCTACTTCCATCTGGGTCTTGCCCTGGAAAAATCTTAAGGCTATTATATGTTTTTCCCGGGGGTTCAGTTTGTCCATGGCTTCTTTGATTGAAATTGTCTCCAGCCATTGTTCATCAGAGTTTTTTTCATCACTTATCTGATCCATGACTAAAATGGGATCACCACCATCATTATAGATAGGCTCGAAAAGGGAAACCGGTTCTTGTATGGCATCAAGGGCAAATACGACTTCTTCCCGGGGAACATCTAATTGTCCAGCTATTTGAGATACAGTGGGTTCGGCTGAGTTATCATTTACCAGTTTTTCTCTCACCTGTAAAGCTTTATAGGCTATGTCTCTTAATGATCGGGATACTCTAACTGCATTGTTATCTCTTAAATACCTGCGGATTTCACCAATTATCATAGGTACTGCATAGGTTGAAAATCTCACGTTTTGCCCTAAATCAAAGTTGTCTATCGCTTTTATTAATCCAATACATCCTACCTGGAAAAGATCATCGACATATTCTCCCCGGTTGCTGAATCTTTGAATAACGCTGAGCACCAGCCGCAGATTTCCCTGGATCAGTTTTTCCCTGGCTTCAATTTTACCTGACTGCATATCTACAAAGAGTTTTTTCATCTCATCATTTTTCAGTACTGGTAGTTTGGAGGTATTAACCCCGCAAATTTCAACTTTATTTATCAAAACCAAAACTTAACCCCTTCCAGTAAATTATTTTGAATAATAGTACTTTTGGGAAGATCCTCGCTTTTTTCTTGTTTATATTATTGTTGAGCTCTTTTTAAATTATTTACTTTTTTGATAAATATTATTCGATAGGAAAGGGGTTTTTAATGAATGCGACAGCAGACACAAGGGGACGGTTCTCCTGTGTCAATAGGACGTGTGCCCATGGGCACACTGTTTCT
The DNA here is from genome assembly GCA_964482585.1 of uncultured Syntrophomonadaceae bacterium. Classification (GTDB taxonomy): domain Bacteria; phylum Bacillota; class Syntrophomonadia; order Syntrophomonadales; family Syntrophomonadaceae; genus CAYZYO01. Next base: position 16,083 of record CAYZYO010000049.1, read on the forward strand.
ATTGACACAGGAGAACCGTCCCCTTGTGTCCCCTTGATATGCCTCAGTTCTTGATATAGGGAAGGATAGTTTTTATAAGTTTTTTGATTAGATTTAATTCTTTTTCTGTACACTTGATGAGCAGTTCTTTTATTTCAGCATCAATATTTTGTTTAGAAGTATCGTATCTATTCTGGACCTCACGAATATGGTCTATATCCTGGTTTGCTCTCCCCCCAACCAGATAATCTAAAGAAACATGTAAACAGTTGCTGATGTTCACTAAAACGGGAAGGCTCATCTGCCTTTCTCCACGTTCCAATTGCCCAACATAGTATTCGGAAAGTGTGATAATTTCTGCGAATTCTTGCCGCGAAATTCCAAGCTTTTCTCTTTCCTGCCGTATTCTCTTGCCAATAGATCTATTATCAATTTTCATTTTTTCACTTCCTCATATTAACTTTATCCAACTTCAGTCAATATATAAATTTGCTGATTGCATATAATTATTATTTGCAATCAGCCGGCAGTAAATGTAAAATAGATTAGGGGTGTTTAATTTTATATGAAAAAACTAGAACTGCTAAGAAATATCCTTATTAATGCAGTCTATATGAATGCACCGAAAGAGCTCATTTTAAAACTTAGTCAAAAACTGGATAGATATGTTGTTGAGTATTATCGAAAAAGATATTAGCCAGACACAAGGGGACGAATGCGACAGGGGACGGTTCTCATCTGTCGCACTGTCACTTTGAACCACTCATTT
>CAYZYO010000050.1:0-16688 GCA_964482585.1 uncultured Syntrophomonadaceae bacterium
CCGATTTATCGGACCTAATGAAGCATTTTTATTTATTTAACTGCAAAACTCGGGATACCGTTTCCTACGATCTGGTTTATTTCATATATTATTGACATAAGCAAGAAATCCCCCTATAATATTTAGGTACGTTAAGTTTTAGCGTTATTATGTCTTCTATCTTTATGCGGATGTGGCGGAATTGGCAGACGCACCAGACTTAGGATCTGGCGCCGCGAGGTGTGGAGGTTCGAGTCCTCTCATCCGCACCATAAGAAAAATCGGGGGTGTAGACTCCCTTTTTTTGTTTTCTGGTTTAATGCCACTTCAATCTAAAAATTCACCTTGTCCGGATCAAGGCCCAGACGTTGGTTTTGATTCATGCCGTCTATTTTCAGCATATCCTCCGGGCTCAACTCGAAATCAAATATCTGCGAGTTTTCAATAATACGTTTTTTATTTGCTGACTTAGGTATGGTAACAATACCGTTTTGGATATCCCAGCGTAAAACAATCTGGGCTGGAGTCTTATCGTATTTGACAGCCAGGTTGAGCAGGGTCGGTTTATTCAGATTACCTCTCATCAGCGGACTCCATGCTTCCATTTGAATACCCTGTTGCCGGCAGAACTGCAGGATCTCTTTTTGGGTCAGCAGGGGATGACATTCTACCTGGTTTACAGCCGGAACAACTCCTGTGTCTTCTACTATTTGCTTTATGTGAGCGATCTGGTGATTGCTTACACCAATCGCTCTGACTACTCCTTCCCGGTACAGATGAACAAGTGCTTTCCAGGTTTCGCGATATTTACCGGGAACCGGCCAATGCACTAAATATAAATCAATGTAGTCGACACCCAGTTTTCTGCGGCTTTTTTCAAAGGCCTGCAGGGTTGATTCGTACCCCTGGTCACTATTCCAGACCTTGGTAGTTATAAAGAGTTCCTCACGCGCAATTCCACATTCACGAACAGCCTGGCCTACTCCCCTCTCATTCTGGTAAAAGGCAGCGGTATCAATACTGCGATAACCAGCAGCCACAGCGTATCTCACTGCATTTATTACTTCTTCTCCTTCACGAGTTTTATACACTCCCAAGCCTAACCAGGGCATCTTTACTCCATTGTTTAATACCGGTCCCCCAGTAAATGCGCTGGAGCTTATATGATTCATTTCCACACCTCCTACCTTCATCTACAATGAGCTGCTCGTATCACGTAAAATATAGCCATCTTCATTCCTGGCCCAATTAACAAGCAAATAAGCTAAAGGAGTTCCGGCAACAGCTTCAATTAGCACCTTAACCAGGTATTGACTTATTAACATGGTAATTAAAATATTGTTGGGCACAACACCAAAAAAAGCTACGGTAATGAAGATCCCGGTATCAAATATTTGGCCTACAACAGAAGAGCCAATAGTGCGAACAAAGAGCAGCTTCATTCCCGTCCACTCTTTAATTTTTTCTAAGGACCAGCTGTTAATCAGTTCCCCAAACAGGTATCCGATAAAACTAGCCAGGACAATTCGCGGTACCATGCCAAAGATAGCCATATAGGCATCCTGATTGGGCCAGGTTGCAGCTGGTGGCAGAAGACCACCTAAACCGGTAAAAATCACCATAACGAGGTTGGCTGCAAAACCTGTATATATTACCTTTTTAGCATAATGGTATCCCCAGACTTCGGTTAATACATCTCCTATCATGAAACAAAAAGGATAGATTATCACTGCTGCAGGCAGAACCAATAAGCCAACGGTTATCAGCTTGGCTGCCAGAATATTGCTTATTAATAGTGATACCACAAATGATATTGATATAATTTCTCGTTTGCTCATACTCTACTCCTTTTTTATTTATTAATCTATTTTAGCCTGTAATTTATTATTAGAAAACCCCGAAGATAAACGATGATCGTATTAATTGTATTTAAGTCTATAATACTCATTAATTAATTTATCCAGTTTTTTGCTTTTTTTGTAAACCTTTGGATCTCTAAGCCCTTTTTCTATTCCTATGATGTTTAATTCTCTTCGCAAGTCTTCTATTTCTTGTAAAAGCTGTTTTTTATTATGCTGCATTTAATATTTATCTCCTATTTTTTTGGCCTCTGCTATGATATATCTTTCACAAGGTTTATGCAACATAATTCTCTTATTATGAAATCTTTAAACAGGGAAGGCTAATTTAATCTAAATTAATGCACTAAAGAAATATATAAATTATTGCCATATGCTGTTATTATTAATTAAATTGTCGTGCTTTAATAATGTTATAATAGATTATATTAAAATGATCTATAAGCAATATCACGTTATAAAAATTATAATAATTGCCTGGAAGATAAGGAAAAATATTTAGTATGCAAGATTTTATAAGCTTACAAACTTTATTGAGCATTTTTAATATTCTGGTAGCTCTACTGCTGGTGGCACTAAATGGAATCTTTGTAGCTGCTGAATTTGCTTTTGTAAAAGTGCGTCCCACCCGCATAGCTCAGTTAGTTTCTGAAAATAATAATAATGCCCTAATAACCCAGGATTGTATTCAAAACATTGATGCCTATCTTTCTGTAAGCCAGTTGGGGATAACACTATCAAGCCTTGGATTGGGTTGGTTAGGCGAACCTGCGGTAGCTGATTTAGTAGCACCGGTGTTATTTGAATGGGGAATTAACTCTTCCACAGTAGTGCATTCTATTTCGTTTATTATTGCTTTTGGGTTAATTACATTTCTACATGTTGTATTTGGTGAATTGGCTCCTAAATCACTAGCTATTCAAAAGGCAGAATCTATTTCACTGTGGCTGGCCCGGCCTATGCGGTTTTTCTATTATATTTTTTATCCAGCAGTTGCACTGTTAAATGGTACTGCCAATAAAATAATAGTTTTGTTAGGATTTCAGGCTGCAAATAAAACTGAAGAAACCCATACAGAGGAAGAGCTTAGAATGCTGATATCAGAGAGCTTTCAAGGAGGACAGATAAAGGAAAGCGAACAAGAGCTCCTGCAAAATGTTTTTCGCTTTGAAGAACGAGTTGCGGAAGAAATTATGGTACCACGGCCTGAAGTTGTCTTTCTCAATATTAATAACAGCCTGGAAGAGAATATGAATCTAGCAAGACGATCAGGGCATACCCGTTATCCGGTTATTGATAAAAGCCCGGATAATGTTATCGGGGCTATTAATATTAAAGATATCGTATATAATATGGAGCTTAAGAGTATTAAGGATATTATACGGGATATTATGTTTATCCCGGAAGGAATGCCTATTGACCATTTATTACATACCTTTCAGGCCAAACACCAGCACTTGGCAGTAGTTATTAATGAATATGGAGGAACCTCAGGAATAGTAACCCTGGAAAATGTTTTGGAGGAACTTGTTGGAGAAATTCAAGATGAATTTGATAATGAGGAACCAGAGATACTAATCGAAGATACTGGTACCTTAATTGTAGGCGGCAGAATGTTTATTGATGAAGCTATAGAACGCTTCGGCCTCTTAATACCTGACCAACACCAGTATAATACCCTTGCCGGTTATATGCTTGGCAGGTTGGGCAAACGCCCTCAGGTAGGCGATATTATTATTCAGGGAAATACAAAAATGGAAGTTGCTAAAATGCAGGGAATGCGTATCGATAGAATTCGCATTTATCCAATCTCTCATAAGAAACCAGACCTATAAGATAATAAATAGATTTCTATATTCAAAATAACTATAGCAACATCTATTTTTTCAATAAGGTTTGTTTACCGCCGGGATTTTAGTTCGGTAAATAAATCCGGGAGCTGCACTCCCTGTTCTACCAGTAAAACCATGAGATGGTAAAGTAAATCGGAAGCCTCATAAATTACTTCATCTTTTTCCCTGTTTTTAGCAGCTATTATAACTTCAGCACTTTCTTCCCCCACTTTTTTAAGTATCTTATCCAGACCTTTATCAAAAAGATAGGTGGTATACGAACCTTCCGGCATTTTCTTTTGCCGATCAGCTATAATGTCATATAATTCAAATAATATTCCCGGCCCTGCTTTGGCTGAATCATACACTTTATCCGCATTAAATACAACTTTTTCCACTTCTGTTCCATCAATGTCCCGGTAAAAACAGGAATAATGACCAGTATGACAGGCGGCTCCGGTCTGTTTAACCTGGATAAGCAGGGTATCTTCATCACAATCATAGAATATTTTTTTAACTTCCTGTATATGCCCTGAACGTTCACCCTTCATCCATAATTGCTGACGGCTGCGGGAAAAAAACCAGGTCCTGCCAGTTTCCAAGGTTTTATTAAAAGACTGGGCATTCATATAGGCCATCATCAGTACCTGGCCACTCTTATAGTCCTGAATAATAGCTGGAATAAGTCCTTTTTCATCAAAGTTAATTTTATCAATCATAATCTAACAGGTACTCCTTTATCACTCAAGTATTGTTTAGCCTCTTTTATTGTATATTCCTGGTAATGAAATATTGAGGCACATAATACCGCATCTGCCTTACCTTTCACAATCCCCTCATATAGGTGCAGAAGGCTGCCAACACCTCCAGAAGCAATTACTGGAATATTAACCAGCTCACTAACAGCTGCTGTTAGTTCCAAATCATAGCCATCTTTGGTTCCATCTTTATCCATACTGGTTAAGAGTATTTCCCCGGCCCCCAGCTTTTCAACCTTTTTTGCCCAATCCAGTACATCCAATCCTGTAGCTGTTTTCCCTCCATTAATATACACTTCCCATGAGTGGTCACCGGTTTTTTTGCCATCTATAGCTACAACAATGCACTGGCTGCCAAATTTGAGTGCTCCCTCGGTAATAATCGTCGAATCCTTGACTGCCGCGGAATTAATTGAAACCTTATCAGCACCTGCCTTAAGTATATTACGAATATCATCTACAGTGCTTATTCCACCACCAACCGCAAAGGGAATAAATACTTCTTTGGCAGTTTCTCTTACTACATCAACCATGGTTTTTCTTCCTTCAGCAGATGCACTTATATCCAGGAAAACCAGCTCATCGGCCCCTTCGCTATCATAAAAAGCGGCTAATTCTACCGGATCTCCTGCATCACGGAGGTTTTCAAAGTTTATCCCTTTAACCACTTTTCCATTATGCACATCTAAACAGGGAATAATTCTTTTTGCCAGCATTAAATCCAACTCCTCTTGCCTATTCATTATATTGCTGCCTCAATAGCTTCGGCTAAACTTAATTTTCCATCATATAGTGCTTTGCCAATGATAGCACCAATGACCCCAATTTCTTTCATAGCTTTAAGCTCTTTTATATTATCTATAGTAGACACGCCACCAGAAGCTATTATTTCCAGCCCGGTTTGATCTGCCATTTCTGCAGTAGATGCTAAATTAGGTCCCTCTAAAAGACCATCACGGGCAATATCGGTAAAGACTGCGGTTTTAAGCCCCAATGATTTCATCTGTTTACCAAAATTCAATGCAGAAATACTGCATGTTGATACCCAGCCTTCAACAGCCACCTGTCCATCACGGGCATCAAGCCCCAGCACTATTTTATCTGGACCAAATCTATCTAAAAGGTTTTTAATGAAATCAGGACTGGAAACCGCACGGGTACCAATTATTACCCTTTGAGCACCTATTGCCAATAGAGCTTCAACATCATCCATACTACGCAAACCGCCTCCTACCTGAAAAGGTATTGTAACCATATCTGCTATGTTTTTAATAGCCTTTAAATTCTGGGGACTACCTTTAAAAGCCCCATCAAGATCAACAATATGTAACCAGGATGCACTCTGCTCTTGAAAAGAACGGGCAACATTTGCTGGTGTATCTGAATAGACAGTTTTTTCACTTGCTTTCCCCTGTATTAATCGAACACACTGTCCATCTTTTAAATCTATAGCGGGAAATATTATCATCACAGCACCTCTTATTATTTTAGAATAGAGTTAATTTTTATAAAAACAGAGTAAAAATCTGGCCGACATACTCTGTTATATTTCAGCAAAGTTTTTTAAAACCTCAAGTCCTATACTGCCTGATTTCTCCGGGTGGAACTGGGTAGCAAACAGGTTGTCTTTCTCCACCGCGCAGATGAAATCCAGGCCATAATCACTAACCGCTGCAGCAAAGGAATTATCCTCTGGAACAACATAATATGAATGAACAAAATAGAAATAGCTGCCTGGTAAGATGTTTTTAAATAACTGACTCCCGGGATCTGGTTTTACTTCATTCCAACCCATATGAGGCACTTTATAAAATGACGGGAGCTTAAATTTTATTACCCTTCCCTGGATAATATCCAGGCCTTTATGAACTCCATTTTCTTCACTTTCAGTAAAAAGAAGCTGCAGTCCCAGGCAAACCCCTAGTAAAGGTTTGCTTTCCTTTACTATTCTATAAATAGTTCTATCTAATCCGGTATCCTGTAAACTGTTTATAGCATCGCCAAAAGCGCCTACACCAGGCAATACTACTCTATCAGCACTTAAAATGTCATCCGGTTTGCTGGATATAAATGTTTTATACCCCAGCTTTAAAAAGGCATTTTTTACACTGGCCAGGTTTCCCATACCATAATCTATTATTGCTATCAAATATACCCTGTCCTCCTAAAGTATTTATAATACTTTTTTAGATGACCATACTTCCTGAATACGCGGTTCAGGAGCAACTGCTCTTTTTACGGCCCTGGCAAATGCTTTAAAAACAGCTTCGATAACATGATGCGTGTTTTCTCCCCGGAGCATGTCAATATGAATATTCATACCAGCATTACTGGCAACCGCCTGGAAAAACTCCTTAACATTTTCGGTAGAAAAATTTCCTACCGTATCCCGGTTTACTTTTACGTTATACTGAAGATAAGAACGACCGGAAATATCTAGAACTACTCTGACCAGGGCTTCGTCCATAGGTACCGTAGCTTCTCCATAGCGATTAATCCCCTTTTTTTCCCCAACTGCCTTTCTCAATGCCTGTCCCAGGCATATACCAATATCTTCAACTGTATGGTGATCATCTATTTCTACATCACCCCGGGCAGTCACCTTAAGATCGCAAAGACTGTGTAAAGAGAACAGTGTAAGCATGTGGCTTAAAAAAGGAATTTCAATATCTATTTGGTGATTACCTGTACCATCAAGTCCCAGCTGCAATAGAATTTCGGTCTCACTGGTTTTTCTTTGGATTTCACCTGTTCTATTAGTTTCCTTCATTATCATTGCCCCTTTCAGATCTCAATTTTAGATATCCCCATTACAGATAGTATCTCACCTGGAATTTCTGACTTTAATAGAATTTGCATGAGCTGTGAGTCCTTCAACATTAGCTAATTTAATTATCTTATCCGCATCTTCTTGAATACCCTTTTTTGAGTAATATATTATACTGGAGGCTTTCATAAACGTATCGACACTTACCGGTGAGTAGAAACGAGCAGTTCCCCCGGTAGGTAAAATATGGTTCGGCCCAGCAAAATAATCGCCAACCGGTTCCGGGGAATATTTCCCTAGAAAAATAGCCCCCGCATTATGGATCTTACTAATAAGATCAAAAGGATTATCTACCATTAGTTCCAGGTGCTCAGGAGCTATCTGGTTTGCCACGTCACAGGCCGCTTCAATGTTTTCCGTCAGTACAAATGCCCCGTGTTTTTCCAAGGCTTCTTTTATTATATCTTTTCGAGAAAGGTTTCTAATCTGCCGGTTGACTTCACTCTCAACAGCTTCTATTATTCCAGTATCATTAGTGACCAGAATACTCCGGGCTAAAATATCATGTTCTGCCTGGGACATCATATCTGCAGCCAAAAAAACCGGGTCCGCTTTAGCATCAGCTATTATTAATATTTCACTGGGGCCAGCCAGCATATCAATATTAACATCACCATAAACCATTTTTTTGGCCAGGGTGACATAAATATTACCTGGACCACTAATTAAATCAACTTTTTTTATAGTCTGGGTCCCCCAGGCCAACGCAAAAACCGCCTGGGCTCCACCCATTTTATAAATCTCAGTTAATCCAAGTTCTGCAGCCGCTACCAGGGTATAGGGGTTAATCCGGCCGTTTTTGTCTGGAGGACTTACCATAGCAATTTCTTTTACCCCGGCAACCTGTGCCGGAATAGCATTCATTAATACTGATGAGGGATAGGCAGCAGTTCCCCCGGGAACATATATTCCCACCCGTTCTAAAGGTCTGTACATCTGTCCCAGAATATTACCTCTTTCATCCGGTTCCATCCAGGAATTTTTTCTCTGCTGGGAATGAAATAAGGTGATATTATGAATAGCTTCACGAATTGAAAATATATAATCCTCATCTACCATATCATAGGATTCTTTTAATTCCCTTTCTGATACCACAAAATTATCCTCATTAATTAATGCTCCATCAAATTTGAGGTTTAATTCAAAAACCGCCTGATTTCCTTCTGTTCTTACTTTTTCTCCTATTAGAGCAACCTTTTCTTCATATTTGTCTATACCAGTATCCAGTTTAAGAAAATTATTAAGTTCATTACCGGCTTTAACCCGCCTTATTCTAATCACACTCTTCACCCCTTACAGCCTCCTGCATAGTCTCGATCAATGGTTGTATACTAGCATATTTTGTTCTGTAGCTGACCCGGTTGCATATTAATCTGGTTGTGGAATCCATAATTTTAATAAGTTCAACCAGGTTATTTTCTTTTAAGGTGCGTCCGGTCGATACAATATCTACTATCATATCAGAAAGACCCATTAAAGGGGCCAGTTCAATATTCCCGTGGAGTTTAATAATTTCAACCTGAATCCCCTGATCACGAAAATAACGTTCTGCTACCACTGGAAACTTGGTAGCGATACGCTTGTAGTTTAATTCCTTAACCGGCACATTCTTAAGTTCGTTAGAACCAGCAACTACAAAACGACAGTAGCCATATTTTAAATCTACCATTTCAAACACATCTTTACTCTGTTCAACAATAACGTCTTTTCCTACTATCCCCAAATCAGCCGCACCCTGTTCGACATAGGTGGGAACATCTGTTGGACGACACATTATATATTTTACTCCTGGTCCATCATAGGTAAATACCATATTCCTGTTGTCTGGATCAACTCCATCGGTAGGTAATCCAACTTTTCTAAAAAGATCTACTGTTGGTTTTAATAACGTTCCCTTTGATAAAGCGATAGTCAAATATCCGTTGTCCATTAAAATCCTCCAATTTATTCTTACCCATTATTGATTCCGCTGCGAAAAATAATTTATACATGCCCAGAGGACACAACCACTTATTAAAATAAAGTAGGTTATTAACCACAGATGAACAGAGATTTTGCACAGATTCACGCAGATGTTTTTGTTCTGATAAGTATCTGAAACTTTATAATATTTTACTTTAATTCTGCAGTTAACCCCTAATTCTTTTATTGTACCGTATCTTATACGGTAGAGGAGACTTCAGTCTCCGGCCAGCTGCAATTCAGGATGAAAGGACGGCGACTGAAGTCGCCTCTACGGTTCTATCTACGGTTCTATCTACGCTTCTATCCGGTTGCTGTGGTTTTTCCCAAAACGCCGTTGCGTAGCCAACTTATCTAAGTAAGGTGATTGCATTAAGCGTTTATTTTTGTACTAATCATTATTTCTAATCTATATATATCAGGCAGTAGTTTTTCCTGCCTTTCAACTTCTTTTCTAATTTTTCTTTGCTATTGGATTCCACATCAAGTTCAACAATAAACCCCTTCTGCCTGAGTTCATCCGCTTTTTGCACCATTAAGCCGAGATCTTTCCCGCCTATAAGATAGCGCTGGAGCTCATCTTCCTGATGCTTTAATACCATAGCCAACCTATCCATACCCAAAGCAAATCCAGTTGCTGGATGAGGATGGCCAAACTGCCCGATTAAATTATCATAGCGTCCTCCCCCCAAAAGGCCATAGCCCAGATCGGGTGAATATCCTTCAAAAACTACCCCGGTATAGTAATCTAACCCCCGTAATACTCCCATATCAACTACTATATTATCTATTACTCCAAATGCTTTTAATGTATTATACAATTTAAACAATTCATTAACTGCATTTGATGCTTTTTTATTTTTTTCAATATAGGGAATACGGTTAAGTACCTCAAGTCCACCATGTAATACCGGGAGCCTGACAATCGTTTCTTTTAGTCCATCTTCAATATCCAATTGTTCTAAGAGATTAGATAGTTCAACCATATCCTTGGTTTCCACCAGGTTCCGGATTAAACCCTTCTTTTTAAAATCCAGCCCACTATCATTAAGCAAACTGTTAAATATTCCAATTTCATTTAAACTGATCTTGAAATTTTTCAGTCCCAAATTGGCCATTGTTTTTACCGCAATAGTTATTACTTCAGCATCTGCCCATATTCCAGAAGCACCTAATAGTTCTATTCCCAGCTGCCAGAATTCACGATATTGGGCCTTTTGCGGTTGAACATGTCGGAAAACATTTGCAATATAGTAAAGCCTCTGGGGAAAAATCGCATCCTGCAGGTGGGTTGCTGCTAAACGAGCAATTGATACAGTTACTTCAGGCCGCAAAGACAGTATTCCACCTTCCCGGTCCATAAACAAAAACAGGTCTTCGCGTATACTACCTCCAGTACCATTTTCAATAATTTCTAAATACTCAAAGGTAGGAGTTATAACCTCTTCATAGCCATAACTGGAAAAAAGCTGGGCTGCTTCCTTTTCTATCCTCCGTTTTACTTTAACTTCATCAGGCAGAAGATCCCTCAGTCCCTTAGGTATTTTTCTATTTTTCATTGTGTATTCTTTCATTTAAATACTCTTCTCCTAAATAATTATTATCCCGGGATTACAGGTGATTACAAGAGTTGGTGATCATTAATTATTAGTTTAAATTCACACTCTAAATATTTCGCTGCCCGGCGGCACATGAGCATCTTAATTAAAAAAATCTCAAAGTATTCCGTGATTGAACATACTTCAATATCAATATCTATTTTCAAAGCTATTAACTTTAATTCTGGATCTACTATTAGTTCAGAATTCTTGACTGCATAATTAACCCGGTCACGAGGTGTAAAACTTGACATCTCCCTCTTGCGTACCCTTGAGCGATGGAGATCCGACTTATCTGCAAGTATAATAGCTGCTGCCACACTGTTTATGCTCTGTCCCCGGGCATGTTCTTCATGGTTGCCTATAGCACCCATAATCATAGCAATCTCTTCTGGATCCATATCTAATTCGAGCAGAATATAGAAAGCCATTATAGATCCTGACATTCCATGCCCATAACGATTTACCAGGTTGCCTATATCATGAAGATAACCGGCAATAGCTGCCAGCTCCGATTCCCTCTGGGGATAACCAAGCTTTTCCAGGACTTCATAAGCAAGAGTTGAGGTATATTCAGCATGAAGTATATTATGCTCTATAGCTCCTATATTACCTATGTAAGCATTTCCTATCTGCATATACTGTTTAATGATATGGCTCTTTTTTACCATATCCAGGGTAACCAGCATAATTCTCTCCCCTTTTTAATCAACTATAGATTTTTTTAGCTTTCCCGCCTCTCTTGAAGCCCTGGTCCCAGCCGGTATTGAATCAAGAATTTTTTTAGCCTGTACTTTATCTCCGATTTTAATTAATTCAGTAGCTTGATTGAGTAGTACAGATGCTTCTTTCTCTTTTTCCGCTTCTTTAATCTTCTCATTCATCTTGGACTTTTGCCCTATGGGTTCCAACTGTCTATATTTTTCTATTGCTTCATCATATCTTTCTTCAGCTACTAATACTCCACCTTCAGTAATAATACTACGGGTTTCAATACGTTCCGGCAATTGAGTAAGCAGGTACCCATAGGCACCAATCATAGATATTATAACGATTAAGGAAACAATCCACATGGGTGAATACTTTTTTTGTCTAATCATATATCCCAGAAGAAATATAAACGGTATTCCCAGCATAAAAGTGATTTTAAGGAATTCTCTGGTGGGCATATAAAAAAGCATAGCTATAACTAGTACCACTGAAAGCCTTTTTATTAAAGCTAATTTTCGAGAATCCATATTTATTCCTCCCGGTTAAGGGCCCTTTTCCCGATATCTGTCCTATAATGCATTTTATCAAACTGAATTTTTTCTACTTCCTGGTAAACTGTCTTTAAAGCTTGGTCTATTCTATTAGCACTAGTAACCAGAGACATCACCCGGCCTCCATTTGTATAAAAAGCATTATCAATAATCATAGTCCCGGCATGGAATGCCAGGGTGTCTTTAGATAAATCTTTTATACCCTTAATAATCTTTCCCTTTTCATATGAACCCGGGTAACCCCCTGATGCCAGAACTACACAAACACAGCTTCCTTTATCAATCTCTACCTGGCATTCTTTTAACGAACCATCAATTGACGCCTCCAACAAGGGTAATAAATCTCCTTTTATCATAGGCATTATGACCTGGGTTTCCGGATCTCCAAAACGGGCATTAAACTCCAATACTTTAGGTCCATCTGCGGTTATCATCAAACCTGCATAAAGTACCCCTTTGTATGGATGTCCCTCTTCAGCCATACCCTTGATAACCGGCTTAATTATTTTTTCTATTACTTGATTATGAAGTTCTTCCGTATAAACCGGTGGGTTAGCATAGGCTCCCATCCCTCCGGTATTAGGTCCTCTATCATTATCAAAAACCTGCTTGTGATCTTGGGCTGCTATTAAGGATAAAAAATCTTTGCCATCAGTTAAAGCAAAAAAACTGACTTCCTCTCCCTGCAGATATTCTTCAATAACTATACTTTCACCAGCTTTACCAAAACTGTGTTCTTTCATCATAGCATTTATAGCCCGGCCTGCTTCTTCTTCACTGGATGCAATTATTACTCCTTTTCCTGCTGCTAACCCATCCGCCTTGATCACCACTGATTTTCCCTTTTCGGTAAATGAACGGGCATATACCAGAGCTGCTATAACATCTTGAAATGTTCTATATTCAGCAGTAGGAATCCCATATTTTTTAAACAGGTTTTTGGCAAAAACCTTACTTCCTTCTAAACGTGCTGCCGCAGCTGTAGGACCAAATATTTTAAGTCCCTTTCCGGTAAAGCGATCAACTATTCCTTCCATCAGCGGCACTTCCGGACCAACTACGGTTAAATCAATCCTTTCATTTACAGCAAAATCAACTAAGCGATCGATATTAGTAGCCTCAATGTCTATGCATTCTGCCAGTTCAGCTATACCCGGATTTCCAGGAGCAGCATACAATTTTTCTAATTCCGGGCTCTGGGCAAGCTTCCATACCAGAGCATGTTCTCTTCCTCCCTGCCCTATTACCAGCACCCTTTTCGCCATTATATCCCTCCCTATTATCGATTAGCGATGTAGTGACATAATCTGCACTGTTCAGCCTTATACCTTAAATTAATGTTTAAAATGCCTGGTTCCCGTAAAGACCATGGCGATTCCATTTTTATTACATTCATCTATACTTTCCTGGTCACGTATTGATCCACCTGGTTGAATTATTGCTTTAATACCATATTGAGCTGCTATTTCTACCGTATCTTTAAAAGGGAAGAAGGCGTCTGAGGCCATTACTGCACCTTCACATTTTTCTTTTCCATTTTCAAGTGCAATTGCAGCACTACCTACCCGGTTCATCTGCCCTGCTCCTACTCCAATAATCATATCATCTTTAGCAATTACAATAGCATTTGATTTTACATGGCCCACAACCTTCCAGGCCAATACCATTTCTTCTAACTGATTTTTAGTGGGTGCCGTTTCGGTAACTACCTTAAGGTTATTCAGGTCAAGTTCAATCGTATCGCTTTCCTGGACTACGAAACCACCATCAACACTTTTAACCTGTAGTCTATCTCCTCCGGTAATTGGCAGCTCTAGTAACCTCAAGTTGGGCTTGGCTTTTAAACACTCCAGGGCATCCTCATCATAGCCGGGTGCAATAATCACTTCCATAAAAGGCCCGGCCGCTTTTTGAGCAGTCACTAAATCCACAGCCCGGTTAAAAGCAATTATACCTCCATAAGCAGAAACCGGATCACCGGCAAATGCTTTATCATAAGCCTCATCAAGCCTAGCAGCAACCCCTGTCCCACAGGGATTAGTGTGTTTTACTATTACACAGGCCGGTTTAGTAAATTCCCGGGCTAGTGCCCAAGCTGCCTGGGTATCTATAATATTATTATAGGAAAGCTCCTTGCCATTTAACTGAATAGCTCCAGGTAGTCCGGTTTCTTTAGTGTCGCTTGTATAAAAACACGCTTTTTGGTGAGGATTTTCACCATAGCGAAGTTCATATACCCTGGTTCCGGTTATTGTAAACCGTTCAGGAAACAGCATATCCGGTTGAGGTTCTTCTTCATTCAGCTCATCTTCTATTTCTTTTAAGAAAGGTCCGAAAAAGTCTGGAGTTGCATACTGGTCTTTCTGTTTAACTGCAGCCTGGCTTAGATAAGAACTTATCATACTATCATAGGAAGCGGTATGACTAAAAGCTTTTAAAGCCAATTTTAGCCTGTTTTCCCTGCTAATATTCCCTTTATTCTTTAATTCCTCTAAAACTGCCCGGTAATCATCTGGCTCTACTATTATTATTACATCTTCATAATTCTTAGCCGCCGATCTTACCATTGATGGCCCGCCAATATCGATGTTTTCAATTGCCTCTGGAAGAGTAACATCTGGTTTGCTTATAGTCTCCCTAAATGGGTAAAGGTTAACCACAACTATATCGATGGTGTCTATCTGGTTTTCGCTCAGCTGCTGCATATGTTCCGGAGTTCTCCGGGCAAGTATTCCTCCATGGATTTTCGGATGAAGGGTTTTTACCCTTCCATTAAGTATTTCTGGAAAACCTGTAACCTCCGCTACCTGGGTTACTTTTATTCCTGCTTCGCGGATTGTACGAAAAGTACCTCCGGTTGATATAATGTCATATCCCAGGTTTTCAATCCCCCGGGCAAAATCCACTATACCATCCTTGTTAGATACGCTAATTAATGCTCTTTTCATAAATATGTCCTCCTTTATTAGTAAAAAGTCAATCATATCTAAGTATTAGTCTTAGTGATTTGCTTTAGAATTATTTAATTATTACCTTATGACCATCAATAAAAATCCTGCCTTCAGCAAATAACTGCAGGGCTCTCCAGTAAATCTTATGTTCTTCAACCAGTATCCTTGAACTCAGGCTCTCTTCGGTATCATCCTGGTAGACAGGGACTACCGATTGCATTATTATTGGTCCCGTATCCATTCCTGCATCAACTATATGTACGGTACAGCCGCTGTATCTTACTCCATAATCTAAAGCCTGTTTCTGGGCATGTAGCCCGGTAAATGACGGCAGTAACGCAGGATGTATATTAACTACCCTCAAGTTAAAAGCCTGTAAAAAAGTGCTGCCAACCAGTCTCATATAACCTGCGAGAGCAACCATATTAATATTATGATCGTTTAGTATTCTTACCATGGTTTTTTCATATTCTTCCCGGTTAGGAAACTCTGCCGGTTCAATATAAACCGGTTTGATCCCCCTTGATTTAGCCTTTTTAATAGCAAGGGCTTCTTTTTTATCACTGATTAAAAGTCTTAGTTCGGCATTTAAATCTCCACTTTCAACAGCCCTGCACAGGGCGTCAAAGTTACTGCCTCTCCCTGATGCTAGTACTGCCAGCCTTAGCTTGCCAGGCTTCGTAACTCTTATCATATTATAATTACTCCTTTATTGCCTGAGGTTACCCTTCCTATTACTATAGGTTTTTCTCCTAAAACCTGCAAGTGGTCTAATACCAGGTCACAATTCTGCTCGGCAGTTATTAACGTATAGCCGATTCCCATGTTAAAAGTCCTGAACATCTCATTTCTATCGACATGTCCGAGTTCTTCTATCATGGTAAAAATAGGTTTTGATCCGTAAATTGAACTATCAATTTCCGCCCCGGTATTTTCAGGAAGTATCCTCTGCAGGTTTTCGACAATTCCCCCACCAGTTATATGAGCCATTCCTTTTATTTCTATTTCATTAATTACAGGAAGTATTATTTTAACATAAATCCTGGTGGGAATAAGCAATTCTTCACCCAGAGTTTTTCCCAGTTCGTCTATATACTTGTCTAATTTAATCCCTGCCTTTTCCAATAACACCTTCCTGGCTAACGAATATCCATTAGAATGGATTCCGGAAGAAGGCAGTCCAATTATAATATCTCCACTGGCTATGGTATTTCCATTTATTATTCCTGATCGTTCCACAACTCCTACTGCAAATCCCGCTAAATCGTATTCATTTTCTTTATAAAAACCAGGCATTTCAGCAGTTTCACCTCCAATAAGGGAACATCCTGCATCAATACAACCCTGGCTAACTCCTTTAACCAGTGATTCAACTAAATAGGGATCAAGTTTTCCTAACCCGATATAATCAAGAAAAAACAGGGGTTCAGCACCATGTACCAGTATATCGTTTACACACATTGCTACCAGGTCTATTCCTACCGTATCATGTATACCCAGCATCTGGGATATTCTTAACTTGGTTCCTACTCCATCAGTTCCAGATACCAGAACCGGTTCATCATACTTTTTATTATCTAAAGCAAAAAATCCGGCAAATGATCCGATATCAGTTAAAACTTCCGGTCTTCTAGTATTTCCAACCCATTTTTTAATCATT
>CAYZYO010000051.1:0-16341 GCA_964482585.1 uncultured Syntrophomonadaceae bacterium
AGTCCACTTATCCAATATATACGCCCGGGAAGGTTTCCGCGACCGCTCACTTATATCACCCATTGCTGCAGGTGGTGTCTTCGGTTTTGGTGCCACGGGATATAAAATGGCAGTCTATGCTGCCTGCGAATTACTAAAAGATAATTAGCCAGATGATCCGGGTTATTCTGGTATAGACCTGTAATCAGCCATTAAGTTGCTGTTCTTAGGGAGAAGATTTAATAAACCACAGATATACACAGATGAACACAGATGTTGTTCAGGTTTTAATGTTGGGGTATTAAATCGTGGGTGCAGATAATAGGGATTTCCATTGGAGGTAGTCTTCATTGGAGTTGCTTGGGATATAAAATCCAAAAAGCACCAGAAAAATCAGTGTTTTAACAGTAGTTGAGCGGTGGTTTAATTTTCCTTGTAGCCAAACGTAGCCGGTAGTACCCGGATTCTCGGCAGAGGCGACTTCAGTCGCCGGCTTAACTATAGTGTTTAACTAGCTATCTTTAAAAGTGAGGAGTGATCCAATATTAATAATCGTATTAAAAGAGTGCTGGAATTATTAAAAGAACATGAAGTGGATGCGCTGCTGGTAAGTAAACCTGAAAATATTCGTTACCTGTCAGGATTCACAGGTGGACGGGATGCCAGACTATTAGTATTGGAAAATGAAAAATATATATTTACCGATTCCAGGTATTCTGAACAGGTTGCCAGGGAGTGTAATGGTTGGAAGCTGATTGAAGAAAAGCCTCCTGGTTTTGAAAAATTAATAGAAATGAGTGGCAGGTGCAAGAAAATAGGGACAGAGAGCCATGATATAACTTATCAGTTCTATCTAGAAATGGAAAAATCCCTGGGTGCTGAAATAATTCCTCTGCCTAATATAATAGAGAGTTTACGAATAATAAAGGATGAAAGCGAACTTAAATTATTACGGGAGACTGCTCGTATTAGTGATGAGGTCTTTAAGGAAACCTGTAATAGTATAAAACCGGGGCTGGCGGAAAGACAGATTGCTATTCATATAGTTAACCTGCTAAAAGAAAAAGGCTGTGAAAAAGAATCATTTGATACTATTGTAGTATCTGGCGAAAATGCATCATTACCTCATGGTAAACCAGGAGAAAAAGAGCTTAATACTGGTGATATGGTAACTATGGATTTTGGAGGTTTTTTCAAGGGCTATGCCGGAGATATGACCCGGACTATTGTTATAGGAAAAGCACCGGAAAGGCTTAAATATAATTACCTGGCCGTATTAGAAGCTCAGAAGCTGGGGGTTTCGCTGGTTAAGGCCGGGGAAAGCTGCCGGGATATTGACCAAAAGATACGCGTTTGCCTGAGTAAGTATAATCTGGAAAACTATTTCATACATAGCACCGGGCATGGTGTAGGTTTAGAAATACATGAACAGCCTTCAGTATCTTCGCGAAGTGAGGTTGAACTGCAGGAAAACATGGTAATAACAATTGAACCGGGGATCTATATTCCTGGTTGGGGAGGAATAAGAATAGAAGACACGGTAATAGTAAAAGAGAAGGGTTGTGAAGTAATAACCCATTCAGATAAAAACCTGCTGATAATCTAAGTTAGCCAGTTAGAACTCTCGTAGAGGCGACTTCAGTCGCCCGCAAATACTGTTATTATCTGGCCAGAAACTAGAGTTGGCGATACAAAAATTAGGGTTTTGCCAGAATCATTTTTAAATTTTGCATTCAAATAAAACCTTTTATTATAATATTAGGAGAGTTGTAATTTTTAATTGGAGGGATAAGATGATTTCTGTTAATGATTTTAAAACCGGGGTAACAATTGAATTAGATGGACAGGCTTACCAGGTAGTTGAATTTCAACATGTAAAACCGGGTAAAGGTGCTGCCTTTGTACGTGCTAAACTAAGGAATGTAAAATCAGGTGGCAGTGTTGAAAAAACATTCCGGGGTGGAGAGAAGGTTCACCGGGCCCATTTAGATAGAAGGGAAATGCAGTATTTATACAATGATGGGGACAACTATGTTTTTATGGATAATGAAAACTATGATCAGATTGCTATAACTCCAGAGGCTATAGGAGATGGGGTTAAATGGCTGCTGGAAAATATGAATATTCAGGTTCTGTTTTTCCAGGACAATATCATCGGGATAGAACTACCTAATTTTGTCGAACTGCAGGTTGTTGATACTGAACCCGGGGTGAAAGGTGATACAGCCACCGGGGCGAGTAAAAATGCTACTCTGGAAACCGGGGCAGTAGTTCAAGTACCTTTATTTGTAAATACAGGTGATAAGCTGAGAATAGATATTCGTACCGGGGAGTATATGGAGAGGGTATAATTTTTTGCAAGCAATGATAAAATGAATAAGCTGGCTAAAAACGATTAGCTTTACAAAATAATCTAAAATCATTTTAGTTTATTTCCTCCTTTTAATACAAATACTAAACGTGAGTTAATTCACTCATAAAATAAAAATAAGGAGGTTTTTTTTTGAAGGATATCGCGGAAAAGGTTAGTTATCTGCAGGGCTTAAGTGAGGGACTGAATGTTAGTGACGGAAGCCCACAGGGGAAAATAATAGCCGGAATGCTAGGAATCCTTGATGATATTAATAATGAAATAATAAATATTAAGAATAATTTAGAGAATTTTAAAGAGTATGTTGATAGCATTGATGATGATCTATTTGACCTGGAAGAAAATTTTAATAAAGAGGATGCCGAATTTGATTATATTGAAGTTTCATGCTCAAATTGCGGCGAAAAACTATATTTTAATTCTGATGTTATGGATGATGATGATGTTATTGAAATAATCTGTCCTAACTGTGATGAAGTAGTATTTATTAATGATGGCTCATTTGATTTTCAACCAGCCTATATAGGTGATCAAGATAACGACCATAATTATGAATTAGAAAATACTCAACCATCATAAACCAGTAATAATATCTAGCAAAACCCGGGAGGCTGTTCGTCTATGTCTGAAATGGACATAGACGGAACAGCCTCTTTTTTATTTATGCCCTCTTTAGCCAATTTCTGTGCAGCTCAACTTTATAGTCGTTCCTGGCAGGGGCAAAACACTCACCGGGAATAATACTACAGTACCAAAAGGGACGCTGCGGGGGGGAGGTTTAATCACTTAATAGGTTTACCCTAAAGTAACCAATGGTTAAGGATAAAAATCCACCCTTTATTAAATAAAATGGAATATTTTACTTACCAGTCCAATATTTATTATAAGCAAGGTGGTGTTAAGATGGTTGTTTTTGAAGACCATTCAATAAAAAATAAAATTATTTCTTACTTATCACCAGCCATAAAAGATATGCTGGCAGGTCTGACCGATGAACATTTATTAAGATTAGAAGAAATCAGATTACGTTCCAACCAGCCAATATTACTGAAAATTGGTGATAAAGACTATTCTGTCGACATTAAGGGATGTTTTATTGAAAATCTGGAAAAAGGCTACCGGGTTAAAGATGAAGATATATACAGGACTATAGCATCTATTAGCGATAATTCTCTTTATGCATTTGAAGAAGAAATAAAAAGAGGGTTTATAACTATACCCGGGGGAAACCGGGTAGGACTAGCCGGACAGATAGTAATGAAGGGTAATGATATTAAGACGATAAAAGATTTTTCCAGTATCTGTTTTAGAGTGGCCAGGGAAATAAAAAATTGTGCTCAACCATTGATACCATATATATGCTTACCATCAAGTAGTATGGTAATGAATACCCTGATAATATCACCTCCCCGCTGTGGGAAAACCACTGTTTTAAGGGATATAGCCAGGATCCTTTCTTCCGGGAGCGACCTATTTCCGCCCCGGAACGTAGTTGTGGTAGATGAACGTTCAGAATTGGCAGGAAGTTACCGGGGGGTTCCCCAGTTAAATGTCGGACCCCGAACAGATGTGCTTGATGCCTGTCCCAAAGCCCAGGGGATGGTCATGGCTGTACGTTCACTCTCTCCCCAGGTAATAATAGCTGATGAGATTGGAAGACGGGGAGATGTTGATGCCATTCAAGAATGTGTTAACGCAGGTGTATCCGTAATAACCAGTATTCATGCCGGGAATTTAGATGAAGTAAATAAAAGACCGGTTATTAAAGACCTGTTAACCCTGGGTGCGTTTAAAGTTGGCGTAGTTTTATCCAGGCGTAATGGTCCGGGCACTTTAGAAGAAATAATCAGGTGGGATTAAAGATGCTGTTAAAAACTCTGGGTATAACACTAATAATTGCCGGGTGCGGCAGTTGGGGCTTACTGGGTGCTAGACGTATTGATAAAAGAGTAGCCCAAATTAAGGATTTAAGAATGGCGCTTGGGTTTCTGGAAAAGGAAATTACTTATATTCATACACCGCTATCCAGGGCATTGGAAAGAACCGCCCGGTTCTGTGGAACACCAGTCTCGTGCTTATTCACAGAAAGCTCTAAAGGATTGGAAGCCAGAGAAGGAATTACAGCTGGTGAGGCTTGGATGAAAGGATTGCAGGCGCTTAAAAATAATGCGGAATTAAAAGCAGCGGATCTCGATATATTAAGTACTGCGGCATTACAGTTGGGAATGTCAGATGTAGGAGAACAAAAAAAATTTTTTTCCTTAATACAGGAAGAACTGCAAATACAGGAAGAAAAAGCCTTACAGGAAGTGGAATCGGGACGCAAGCTCTGGGCATATGGGGGTTTTATAGTTGGAGCCATGATAGTCCTATTACTCCTGTAGTTATTGATGAAATCAAATATATTATGGGAGGGTTTATATGGATGTTGAAATCATTTTTCGTATAGCCGGGATTGGTATACTTATTTCTGTTTTATCCATTGTTCTCAAACAGGCGAATAAAGAAGAACAGGCTGAAATGCTAACCTTAGCCGGGGTAGTAGTGGTTTTGATAATAGTAGTACAGTTAATGAGCCAACTTTTTACTGTAGTAAGATCAGTTTTTAATTTATAAATAAAAAGAGAGGTAAGGTGTACAAGTTATTCTTAAGGTTTATATCTTATAAGGCTTTTGAGTAAGGGGATAGATATTGGTGGAAATAGCTCAGATAGTGGGATTAGCTCTATTAACTACTATACTACTCATGATTCTCAGGCAGGAAAAACCGGTTATGGCAGTTATTTTAAGCATAGTATTCAGCATTACCATTTTTATCTTAATGATGAGTAAAATGGCTTCAATTATTAGTGTTATGCAGGAATTAACTAACCGGGTAGAAATTAACTATTTTTTCCTGGCAACGGTATTAAAAATACTTGGGGTAGCCTATTTAGGCGAATTTGCAGCGGCAATATGTCAGGATGCCGGGGAACAGGCAGTGGCCAGGAAAGTAGAATTTGCCTCTAAGATAATTATTGCAGTTATGGCACTGCCTATTATGATAGCTATCCTGGAAACCCTGATAGACTTGATGCCGGGATGACCGGTAGAGTTTTAAGTATTAGAAACTCTACTTTAAGGGAGTGGGAGTAGTTGAGTGAAAAATATTATAGAAAAATTCAGAATAACTCCCTTTTACCGGTTGAATCTTATGATATTAAAACAGATATCTTTATAAAAATAAAATTATTTCTAATTATTTTAGGGTTATGGATGTTCTTTATTCCATTTCCAATTATGGCTCAAGAAACGGATATTAAGCCTGGTTCTATAATGCAGGATACAATAACCGATTTAGATCTGGGTGTTCTGGAAGAATATAAGAGTAATATTGATAGTGAAATAAACAGCTATATGGAGCATAAAACAGTTAAAGATTGGTTAATAGATTTTGTTAATGGAGATTGGAGTTTTGACTTTAAAGAAGTAGGAACCAATGTTATTAAGTTTTTTTTTAAAGAAATTATGGTTAATTCCAGTCTTCTTGGCAAATTATTAATTTTATCAGTAATAGCAGCCTTAATTATTAACCTGCAAAGTGCATTTTCAACCGGGATTGCCCAGATTTCATACATGGCTTGTTTCCTGGCTCTTTGTGCTATAGCATTAGGTTCATTTAAGATTGTTCTCGGAATAGGGCAAGATACTGTTAATAATATGGTTGCTTTTATGGTAGGAATGCTTCCTCAAATGCTGGTTCTAACAGCTGGCTTGGGTAATGTAAATGCTTCGGTAATGCTTTTTCCTATACTTATGACAGCTGCAACTGCCTTTGCCAATGCTATTAAATCAATTGTATTTCCTTTAATTATAATGTCAGCCATACTCAATTTGGTAAACCACATGTCAGAGAGTATAAAGGTGGAAAGGATGGCCCAGTTTTTCGGGAAAATGGCTCAAATTTCCCTGGGTTTTTTCTTATGCTTATTTGTAGGTATCGTAACCTTAAGAGCGTTATATGCATCAGTATTAGACCAGGTTGCTTTACGGACCACAAAGTTTATCACCGATACTGCTTTACCCGTAGTTGGGAAAATGGTCTCCGATACCATAGAAGTAGCTGCTGGATATGTAGTAATGATTAAACAAGCCTTAGGTATTTTTGGAGTGCTGATTATTCTGGGGATAATTCTTTTTCCCCTGCTAAAAATTGCAGCCCTGGCTATAATTTACAAAATTGCCGCAGCGGTTATTGAACCATTAGGAGATTCAAAGACGGCAGCCTTTCTGGAAATAATGAGTACTCATCTGCTTTTAATGTTGGCTGCAGTAGCATCGGTTGGATTGATGTTTTTTATCATGATAGCAATTGTTGCTGGTATGTCCAATCATTTAGGAATGCTGCGTTAAAAGATATGGAGTCTACATTTCAAAAATGAATAGACCAGCCATTAATTAATTCTAAGGAAATCAAAAAATTTAACCTCCTAAATCCAAAAAGCAAAAACCGGAGGAACTTTTATGGAAATATTTTATGAGATAGTAAAAAATGTCCTGGTTATTATCATTATCGCGAGTTTTTTGGAGCTCTTACTCCCAGAAGGAAGGGTTAAGCCTTTTGTTCGTTTTGCTATCGGTCTATTTATTCTAATTGCCGTTTTAAATCCCAGTTTATCTTTTCTATTTAAGAAGAATCAAGATTTCAACCTTGATTTCTGGAATCACAGCATAAGTGCAGACCAGAGTAATGAAATAATAGAAAACGGCCAGGTTATTCGCAATCGGCTGTTAGACAATAACAGTGATGTGGTAAAACAAAAACTCGAGGGACAAATAAGTGCTATAGCCATGCTGGTTCCCGGGGTTCAGGAAGTTGAGACCAGGACCGAGTTATCTGAAGAGGGTGAATTAAAAAAGCTTAGTTTATTGATAACAGCCGGAGATGGCGATAAGAGCAGCAGTAACCGTGAAAATACATTTTCTGCAGGTGAGAAATTAAGTGATGAGGAGAAAAAACAGATAGAAGATAAGGTAATAGGTGTAGTTAAAAATCTATATAGTATTGAAAATGTTGATATTGAAATTAAATTTGAAGGGGGTTAAAAGATATGATTGATGAATGGTTTAGAAAAGACAATGAAAAAGAAGGTGAAAAGAAATGGCCGTTAAAGGGCAAAAAAAGCCAATACATTTTAGTAATAATCATATGTCTTGGCCTACTGGCTCTCATCTGGCCTATTTCCCAGGTTGAGAAGGAGGTATCACCTGCTTCAGAACCCGACAAGATGCTGCCGGCAGATAATAGTAAAAAGAGGCAGTTAACTGTTGAGGTAGAGTCTATTTTAAGTCAAATAGAAGGTGCGGGAAAAGTAAATGTAAGTATAATAATGGATTCAGAAGGAGTAAAAACCTACGCGAGCAATATCCGGGATGAAAAAAGAGAGATACAAGAAACTGATTCTTCCGGGACTAGAAAACAGACTGTAGAGGAGAGTAAGATAAGAGATTTAGCGGTATCGGCAGGAGCACCGCTGCTGCTTGAGGAAAAGACTCCTAAGGTTCTGGGCATTCTGGTTGTTGCTGAAGGAGCTAGAATACCGGAAGTAAAAGAGAGGTTAACTAACGCTGCGGTTACGCTGTTAAATATTGCGCCACACCGGGTAAGAGTGGTTTCACGAAAGGGAGCGAGCTAAATGGTATTAAACTTTAAAAAAAAGGGGATAATTGTAGCGGTACTGGTTGGGGTTGTATTTTTTGGTCTGTTGATAAGCAAAATGAACAGCGCTAAACCTGATGACGGGGTTAAAGATTTGACTGATGAGCAGGAGATATCAGATATTAATACCCCTGGTATAAATAATCAGCAGCAGGACGATTTCTTTTCAGAATATAGAATAGAGAGAGAAAGGGTACGGGGTAAACAGGTGGAAATGCTGCAGGAAATTATAAATAACCAATCGATTGAAAAAGAGGCTAGACAAACGGCTTCACTGCGGCTGGTCTCAATTACAGAAGACATGGAAAAAGAAATGAAAGCAGAGAATCTGGTTAAATCTAAAGGATTTGAAGAATGTGTAGTAATTATTCAACCTCATACTACTACTGTAATAATAAAATCCAGCACGCTTAGGTTAGATGAGGAACAGGAAATTAAGGAACTTGTGAGTAGAATAACTCAATACAGCGAAGAAAACCTGTGTATTATTGCCAGGGATTTATGATCATAAGGAAATTTATAGGTACATAGATAACCGGGTGGAAAAAATTATTGAAATAAGGTTGCTTTATCTTTATAATAATATAAAGTTAACATAATGCACTCAGACCCTCGGTCTGAGTTTATTTATCTGAGGATTTTGCATAATAGCTATTCTATTATGATTAGAACTCTTGCATCCCTGGAGGATATTTCAGTCCCGGCTTGACTGGTATCCTGAGGCCAAGTGAAAGGAGCTAAGGATTCTTCGCTGAAGCTCAGAACATGTTTTTGAATTATGCAAAATACCCATCGATATGCGCTATTAACCTTATGCTGATCTTTATTATGATTATTAAATACAGTCAGCCAAACCAGGTAAAAGTACCTATTATAGGCATAGACATGATGAAAGGTGACCACTGCCAACTACCCTCTAAATTATTAAGTGGGAGGAAGGCTTTTTATGAATAAGAGACTGATAGATATTAAGTAATGATGGATATTTAACCAGAGCTTATAGAAAGAACCGGTTTTAAGAATTAAAAAGAGATCGACAATTAGGGGAGCTGATAACATGAAGATTGACGAGATAAGAGAATTAATATTACTTTTTGATAAAACAAGTATTGCGGAATTAGATGTGCAAAAACAGGATTATAGATTAAGCCTGCGCAAATCTGCCAGGGAAAAAGAATCAGTAAAGGATTTTCCTTTAGATATAAACCAAAAAGAAGAATTATCTAATGAGAAGGAGAACGATATAGCTGAGAAAGAAACTGTCGAAGTACTAGCACCAATGGTAGCAACTTTTTATAAGGCAGCATCACCCGATGCTGCTCCCTATGTAGAAATTGGGGATTATGTGGAAATAGGGCAAACCCTGTGTATTTTAGAAGCTATGAAATTAATGAATGAAATAAGATCGGAAATTTCTGGGACTATTATCGATATTCTAGTAGATAATGCTGAACCGGTTGAATATGGACAGGTATTGTTCCTAATCGAAAGAGATTAGAGGTGATATATTGTTTTCTAAAGTTCTGATAGCCAATCGAGGAGAGATAGCACTAAGAATAATCAGAGCCTGTCAGGAGCTGGAAATTAAGACAGTTGCAGTATTTTCAGTAGCTGATAAGGAAAGCCTGCACGTTAAACTGGCAGACGAAGCTATTTGTATAGGCGAAGCTTCGCCCAGGGAAAGCTATTTAAACATATCTAATATAATTGCAGCTGCCAGAAACAGTAGAGCCCAGGCAATTCATCCGGGATATGGATTTTTGGCTGAGAATTCATATTTTGCTGAAATATGTCAAACCCACGATATCAAATTTATTGGACCTAACTCTGACGTTATTAGATTGATGGGAGATAAAGTTAAAGCCCGGGAGTTGGCGAAAAAAGTTGAAGTTCCTATCGTGCCCGGGAGTGATGGAGCGGTATCCAGCTATGAACAAGCTGTTGAAATTGCTAAAGAGATAGGATATCCAGTAATGATTAAAGCGGCTGCTGGTGGAGGTGGGCGTGGAATGAGGGTTGCTCATAACGAAAATGGACTTAAAGAATCATTAGAAATGGCTAAAATGGAAGCGGGAGCGGCTTTCGGTAATGATGAAATATATATAGAAAAGTATATTGAAGAACCGCGGCATATTGAATTTCAGATTCTGGCTGATGAGTTTGGTAATATTGTTCATCTAGGGGAAAGGGATTGTTCTTTGCAAAGACGGAATCAGAAGGTTTTGGAAGAATCACCTTCAACCTTTTTAGATGAAGAATTAAGAAATAGGATGGGAGCAGTTGCGATTAATATTGCTCAATCTGCCGGTTATTATAGTGCCGGGACAGTAGAATTTTTAGTAGATAAGTACAGGAACTTTTATTTCATAGAAATGAATACCAGGGTACAGGTAGAACACCCGGTAACTGAAATGGTAACTGGAATTGATATAGTAAAGGAACAGATTAAAATTGCTGCAGGAAGTGCAATTGAGTATACTCAAGATGATATAGAGATAAAAGGGTGGGCGATTGAATGCCGTATTAATGCCGAAGACCCGGATAATAATTTCTGTCCTTCTCCTGGCAGAGTTTGCCGGTATGTGATACCAGGAGGACCGGGAGTAAGGGTGGATTCTTCAGTATATACCAATTACAATATACCTCCATTTTATGATTCCATGATAGCAAAGCTTATTGTATGGGGTAATAATAGAAATGAAGCTATATTAAGAATGAAAAGGGCACTTAGAGAGTTCAAAATCGAGAAAATAAAAACTACTATTCCTTTTCACCTTAAAGTTTTAGATAATGCTTTTTTCCAAAAAGGAGAGTTCTATACCAACTTTATCCAACGTAGAATGGGCGATAGATAGATGAAAATTTAAATATGGTTTTATTAGGTTCGTTAAGTTAATAGTCAAGTTGCTTAGTATTAAATAAATCTGTTAGAATAGCATTATATTAATATGGAGGTGAAATTAATGGAAATTGAAAAGTCAGAGGTCACTACTGAACTTGGAGCTATTAGAATTGCAGATGAAGTTGTTTCGACCATTGCCGGTTTAGCAGCTAAAGATGTTGAAGGGGTTGCTACCATGAGTGGTGGATGGGGTAGTGAACTGGTCGAAAGACTTGGGAAAAAGAGTTTTGGCAAAGGTATAAAAGTTGAGGTTAATGATGACCAGACTAGCATAGATATATATATTATTATTGAATTTGGATATTCAATTCCCAAGGTCGCTGAAAATGTTCAAAAAGAAGTTAAAATGGCAGTAGAAACAATGACCGGTTTAAATGTAGTAAATGTTAATGTTCATGTAGTAGCAGTTCAAATGAAAAAAAATGAAGCTGAAGAGCAAATGGTAGATCAAGGCGAATCTGAGTAATATTTTAATTTGTAGCAATAGTTTTAACCCCCTGTATAAGAACAGGGGGTTATATGTATTAGTTTAGCGGATAATAAGGTTTTTTAAAAAGAGTTTCTGGCAGAATAAAGAAAAGAGAGGTGGTAGAATGGCAAGTTTATGGCGTATTGTACTATTAGTATATAGTATTATTATACTGGTGGTAGCAGGAGCAGCAGTTGTTGTAGCAATGGGAAGACCGGAACCAATTGATTATATTAACCTGGTATTAGCTAATCCCCAAAATCGTGTTATCGTAGGACTAGTTTCTATTATTGCTATTATTGGGGTGATAATGATATTGATTGCCGGACTTAGAAAAGAACCTAAACCAGATGCGGTTACTGTAGATGATGCTGCCTTAGGGCAGATACTCATTACCAATAAAGCTATTAAAATAATAATAATGAAAGCAGTTAAGCAGATTGAAGGGATTAAAGAGATTAAACCGGTGGTGAATTATGGATCTCAGGGACTGCAGGTGTCTCTACATATGATGATTAACCCAGAATACAGTGTTCCAGAATTAAGTAAACAAATACAAACAATTGTAAAACAGCATCTTAAAGACATCGGAGGGCTCGATGTCTCCGAGATTAGAATATTTGTTGATGATTTAGGAACGGCTAATAAATCTACCAAGGCTTAAAAAGGGGGGCTCTGTAGTGTGGGAGAAGCTATTAGTATTTGTCCTGGAAGAACATAGAGGCAAAGCAATAGGAATATTACTTGGATTAATAGCTAGTATTCTTTTTATTAGCTTTGGTTTTTGGAAAACTCTTTTTATTATATTATGTATTGTCATAGGCTATTTTTTGGGCAAAAGCCTGGATGATAATAAGAGTTTTGATAAATGGTTAAAGCATTTATTTAAAGATAAATAAATGAAAGGAAGATTAAGTTGAGCAGAAGAAAAGCTCGGGAATATGCATTTAAAGTTATATTTCAGGTTGACCAGGTTAGTGCTTCCCCAAGAACAGCTTTCGATTATCTGCTACAGGAAAACCATTTAGAAGATAAAAGCTGCAGTTTTGCATGGGAGTTAATACAAGGATGTATTAAGAATCTGCCGGAGATTGACAGCAAGATTGCGAGTTATTCCAGGGATTGGACTGTAGCCAGGATGTCATCAGTAGACAGAAATATAATGCGGATAGCTGCTTACGAAATATTATATGCAGATAATCTACAGCCGGTTATAGCTATTAATGAAGCTATTGAAATATCCAAAAAATATGGAGATGAAAACTCTGCCAGTTTTATTAATGCCATACTAGATAGGATAAGAAAAGAAAAAAAAGAATCAATTCCTCAAGAATAGATACTTGGGGATTTTGCATAATTAGTTTTTTTATAATATTAGTTTGGATTTTCCATAATTGATTCTACTGGCAAAAAGCCGAATTCTTGTATCGTAGAGTAGACTTTAGTCTCCGGCCAGCGGGGGTACTTCCTTTTTCCAACTCGCCTACTATAAATGATGTATAAATACTACTTTTTGCAGTGGAACCAATATGCAAAATTTTCAATTGATAGCTTATATAGCTTTTGACAATAAATATTGTGAGGTGGATATTAATATGGTAATAATTAATGGTACGGGGATTGCTGATGAGATAAAAACAAAGTTAAAAAATGATATGCAAAAGGAAGGAATATGCCCATCACTGGCAATTATTTTGTTGGGTGATAATAAACAGGATTCTACCTATGTGGCTCTTAAGAAAAAGGCAGTGGAGTTTATTGGGGGGAAAACCCATATTTATCAGCTGCCCATAAATACGAGGAAAGAGGATTTGTTAGGAATTATTAATATGCTTAACCAGGATGATAATATTGATGGGATATTACTGCAGCTGCCCCTTCCAGATGAGTTGGAATCTTACACAGAAGACTTTCTGGAAGCTATTACATCTAAAAAAGATGTAGATGGTTTTAACCCTATAAATAGAGGTAGACTGACCGCAGAAAAGGCTGATTTTGTAAGCTGTGCAGCCCTTGCTGGTTTAGATATTATCCATCGCTATAATTCTACAATTGAAGGGAAAAAAGCAGTTTTATTAGGAGATTCTTTTGATTTAATTATTCCTCTGGCAGTTATTCTAATAAAAAGTGGATGCCGGGTTAATGTAATTCCAGAATACCAGTCTCAATCGATTAAAGAAGGAGATATACTGATATTAGAAAAAGGGGCTCCGGGAATAGTTAAGTCGGAGGATTTAAAGAAAGATGTCATAATAATAGATGCTGGATTTCACTGGCATATTGATCATATAATGGGCAATGTTGATAAAGATTCAGTAAAGGATGTTAATGGTTATTTACTGCCGGTTCCTGGAGGATTAGGACCGGTGTTAATAGCCAAGTTAATGGAAAACCTATGTTTGGCTGCCCGGGAAAACAGGTGAGGTAATGAAAAGCTTTATTACGGTAACTGATTTAAATAATTATATTAACCGTTTACTGGAAAGTGATTTATTATTAGCTGATTTTTGGATAAAAGGAGAACTTTCAGGTTTCAAATGGTACCAAAAATCCGGGCACATGTATTTTACCTTAAAAGATAATAAAAGTTCAATTAGTTGTGTAATGTTTAAGAGCCGCAACCGGAATCTAAAATTTGCGCCTGAAGATGGAATGGAAGTACTGATTAGAGGATATGTTTCCATATTTGCCCCCCAGGGAAAATACCAGCTATATGTGGAGGAGATACAACCTTATGGAAAAGGAGGTCTGTATTTATACCTGGAAAGGCTTAAAGAAAAACTTTCTAAAGCAGGGTATTTTGCGGTGGAAAATAAAAAACCGGTACCTCAGATGGTAAACCGGGTAGGAATAGTTACCTCACAGGATGGAGCAGCTTTAAGAGATATTTTAAGGGTTCTCAGGCAAAGACACAGCAGTGTAGAAATCATATTGGTGAATAGTTCGGTTCAGGGGATAAACGCACCGGCTGAATTGGCAGATGGATTATTACTCTTAAATGAACACGCTTATGTGGATGTAATAATAATTGGCCGGGGCGGGGGGTCATTTGAAGATTTAATGGCCTTTAACAGTGAGGAAGTAGTAAAGGCTATTTATAATTCTAGGATTCCAGTAATATCAGCTGTTGGACATGAAGTAGATTACAGTTTAAGTGATCTAGCGGCTGATCTACGCGCAGCAACACCTACCCAGGCTGCTCAACTAGCAGTACCTGATTTAATATCCCTGAGAAAAGATATAATTAAATATCAGGATCAGCTGGTAAAGGCTATGAATAGAAAGATATCTTATGATAAAGAGCTGCTAGACCGTATAATGATGAATAAAGTTTGGCAAGAACCAGACTATATGGTAAAAAATAGGCAGGAGATTTTATTAAACTTAGAGAAGACTATGCATAAAAATATGGCAATGGTTTTAAAAGAAAAGAGCAGCCAGTTTTCAGTTCTCCTTAAGGCCCTGGATAACTTAAGTCCGATTAAGATTATTCAGAGAGGGTATGCAGTGTTACGTAAAAATAATCAGGTTATTAGAAATGTTGATGAGGTTGCCAGAGGGGAACTGTTGCAGATTACAGTGCAAAACGGTGATATTGAAGTTGAAGTAAAGGCTAAGGAGAAGATTATAAGATGGAATGCTTGAAATTTGAGGATGCCTTAAAACAGTTAGAAAAAATTGTGGAAGAGTTAGAATCGGGAGAACTTGAGCTGGAGGAATCTATAGCCGCATTTGAAAAAGGGGTAAATCTATCACTGCACTGTCAGCAGGAGCTTAAAAAGGCAGATGGTAAAATCCAGAAACTTATAAAGAATTTAGAAGGCGAATTTGAACTTATAGAGTTAGAATAAGGAGACACTGATGACCTTTGATTTAGAATTATTTCTCAAAAAGATGAGAACTAGAAAAGATTATGTTGATTCTTGTTTACATAATAGTTTATATAACATGAATGGTTACCCTCCGATTATCCATGAAGCAATGAACTATGCATTATTTAATGGAGGTAAAAGGATACGGCCGATAATGGTATTTGAAGGGGCTAAAATTGCCGGGGGAGAAATGCAAAAGGTTATCCCCACCGCTTGTGCAGTAGAAATGATTCATACCTATTCCCTGGTACATGATGATCTTCCGGCTATGGATGATGATGACTTTCGTCGGGGAAAACCTACATGCCATAGAGTATATGGCGAAGCTGTTGCTATATTAACCGGGGATGCTTTATTGACCGGTGCCTTTGAACTGCTGGCCCAGAATTCTGATAGAAAAGAAATTAAGGCAGATAGAGTAATCAGGGTTATTGAAGAAATTTCTCATGCGGCTGGCAGCAGGGGAATGATAGGTGGACAGGTTGTAGACCTGGAATCCGAGGGTAAGCAATTAGATTATCGTACATTAAAAACCCTGCACAGTCTTAAAACTGGGGAGTTATTCAAGGTGTCTCTGAGGGCCGGAGCTATATTAAGTGGCATTGATGATAAAGGTCTGCAGGCATTGACAAACTATGCTTATCATTTTGGTCTGGCTTTTCAAATAACTGATGATATTCTTGATATTACCGGTAACGAAATCATTACTGGAAAACCTTTGGGCAGTGATCAAAAGAATAATAAAACCACCTATCCCACCTTATTCGGTCTAAAAAAAGCCTGTCAACTAGCATCTGAAAGTATTAATGCATGTGTAGACAGTTTAGATATGTTTGGTCAGGAGGCTGATTTTCTTAAAGAGCAAGCATATTATTTACAGCATAGAAATAATTAAAAATACTATAATCTAATATAGGTATCTTGATTAGTACGAAAATAAATGCTTAATGCAGTCACCTTACCTGACAGAACTGTAGACACAACCGTAGATAGAACCACCGTAGAGGCGACATCAGTAGCCGCCCGTTTTTGCAGAAATTAGGCGGGCCG
>CAYZYO010000052.1:0-16252 GCA_964482585.1 uncultured Syntrophomonadaceae bacterium
GCAATAGCCGGAAGGAGCTCTGGCGCCAGCTTGGCAGAAAGGAAAATCGCAGTTGGGCCGTCAGCACCACCAATAATTGCGATAGATGCAGCCTCCGGAGGATTGAAACCCAGATAAATTGCGACTATAAAAGCTATGTAGATACCCAACTGGGCTGCTGCTCCCAGAAATAAACTGGAAGGCCTGGCAATTAAAGGCCCAAAATCGGTCATAGCCCCAATACCGAGAAATATCAGGGAAGGATAAATCCCCAGTTTTACTCCTAAATAAATATAATAAAGAAGTCCTCCCATTGTTCCATCTTCACCTGGAGGGGCCATGAGATTAGCCATAGGTATATTGGCCAGCAGTACACCAAATGCAATCGGCAAAAGCAGGAGAGGTTCATATTTTTTTACTATTGCCATATATATCAGAATACCTGCTACACAGATCATCACCAACTGCTGCCAGGTTAAATTTGGAAAACCTGAATTATTCCATACTGTTAATAGTGTATCAACTAAAGAAATAGACATTATTTTACCCCCCTACTGCATCGCAAGAAGGATGTCACCTGTTGATACAGACGTTCCTTTAGCAACCATAATCTGAGAAACTACTCCATCTTTTGAAGCAGTAATCTCGCTTTCCATTTTCATGGCTTCAAAAATAAATAAAACATCGCCTTTTTTTACCGCATCACCCTGCTGCACATTAATCTTCAGAATGGTTCCCGGCATAGGAGCCTTAACCGGCACCCCAGAAACCGCAGCATCCTGGGCTGCAGGGGCTGCAGGGGCTGCTGCCGGGGCTACAGGAGCTGGTACAGGATCCGGCAGTGGCGCGGCAGCAACCTGAGTAGTCTTTATAACAGTTGCTTTTCCTCTTTCAACTTCAACTTCATAATTCTTATCATTAATCGTTACAATGTATTTCATTCTCATTCCCCCATAGTAGGATTTATATATTTTAATCGATAGCTTTGATCATCTTAAACTGCAGTTCTGATAAAGGGATTTGGGACTCATGACTTATAATAGCCATAATCATTGCCGCTGTTTTTTCATCAACCCCTAAGAGCTTCAGTTCACCTGCTGACCATCCTTCATCAGGGGCTTCAGCCACTTCGGTAGCGGCTGTTTCTTCTTCATTCACAGCATTTCTTTTATCTTTTTCCTGCTTATGGTTAACTGCCTCTATGTATCCCAAGACCTGCGACTGAAATTTTATCAATAAGCTTAACAGCATGAGTACTAAAAATACAATTCCCACACCTAACAGGGATATCATCAAGCTATCCGTAAAGGTCATAAAACACCAACCCTCCTTTAAATTCTCTTTATGGCATAATTTACCTTTAAGGCCGCACTTTCTTCTCTATCCTTAAAAAACTTTTCAGCAATCTGCGGAAAGGCGATATAAGACAGGACGTCTTCATCATTTTTTGCCATACTGCCTAACTTTTTCTTGGCCTTTTCAAATTCGGGCTCCAAGGTATCTGCAAATCTCTGGGTCATAGGCTTCTCATCTCCCAGAACCATTTTTACGATCTCATCATCCAATTCACCTGGGGATCTGCCATATTCGCCCTTTAAATAAGATCTCACTTCATTGGATACACTCTTGTATCTCTCTCCCATAAGCACATTAGTAGCTGCCTGAACTCCAACAATCTGGCTCATAGGTGTAACCAGGGGAGGATATCCCAGATCTTTCCTGACTCTGGGGATTTCCATCAATACTTCTGGAAGCTTATCTAAAGAATTCTGCTGCTTTAACTGGGAAAGCAG
Source organism: uncultured Syntrophomonadaceae bacterium (assembly GCA_964482585.1). Lineage (GTDB taxonomy): Bacteria > Bacillota > Syntrophomonadia > Syntrophomonadales > Syntrophomonadaceae > CAYZYO01. The sequence continues at coordinate 1,773 of CAYZYO010000052.1, forward strand.
GTTTGAAAGCATTCCTCCGGGCACCTGATATACCAGGGCATCAGTTTCTGAACCCAACACATAGGCCTCCAGTATGCCGGATTCAATAAATTTATCTTTAACCGGTCTGAAAAAATCGTTAATTTCTTTTAGAATACCTTCATCAAGTCCTGTTTCATAGCCCGACTGCTTTAGCGCATAGTGTATGGATTCAGTTGGAGGCTGGGAAGTTCCGCCGGAGAAAATGGAAATAGCACAATCAATACCGTCACACCCGGCTTCAACCGCCTTAAAATAGGTAATTGGACCCAGCCCGGTGGTGCAATGGGTATGAAGATAAACCGGTGTTTTGACCGTTTCCTTTAAAGCCTTGATCAAATCATAGGCTTCCTGGGGGCCCATAATTCCTGACATATCCTTAATACATATGGAGTGCACTCCCATATCTTCTAATTGTCTTCCCAGATTTACATAATTTTCCAAGTTATGAATAGGGCTTAAGGTAAAACAAATAGCTCCCTGTGCATGACCTCCGCTTTTTAAAGTCTGATCCACAGCTACTTCAATGTTTCGAAAATCATTAAGGGCATCAAAAATTCTCACAATGTCTATACCACTTTTAACAGAATGTTCAACAAACTTCCTGACCACATCATCGGGGTAATGCTTGTAGCCCAGCAGATTCTGCCCCCTTAAAAGCATCTGGAGCTTAGTATTCTTGATTTTCGATCTTATTTTTTTAAGCCTTTCCCAGGGATCTTCATTTAAATATCTAAGACAGGAATCAAAAGTTGCTCCACCCCAGCATTCAACTGAATGGTATCCCGCATCATCAATTTTTTCAAGAATTCCTTCAAAATCACTAAACGGCATTCTGGTTGCAATTAAAGATTGGTTAGCATCTCTTAAGACTGTTTCGGTAATATTAACCTTCATAAATCCACTCCATTCTACACTGTTTTTATATATAGGGTTTACTTTAGCGCTAAATAATGATCTAATCTAAGTACAGCAACCAAGAGTACACTTAAAAATTTGTATAAAAAATTACGAACCCCTAGGCGTTCAGCAATCTCATCTAACATGACTATTTTTCAGTTGTAGTGTTGTAAAATGAGATCATCTTTCGAAATGCTCAAAGTATATTTTATCAATATATTATCTGTTTGTATATGATTAAAATCGGTTTAAGCCATGTATACATTATGATCAATAGATATTCCTTAATATTCTAATCGGGTAAATTTTTGCTGCTTAAAGTATTATCTTACACGTCTTATTAATAAATGACAATCCAAAAAATCTAATCTATAGCATAACGAGGATTTTGCATAATTTAAAAATTCATCATGTCACTCTGACTCGGAATCACAGTTAAGCGGAGACTAAAGTCTTCTCTACGGATGCAGAAAAATGAATAGCTATTATGCAAAACCCTTAATTATTACTTTATAACCTGATTATGAAAATATAGATTAAACTAGGAACGTTACTGGCAAGCAACATCATTTAAAAGCTTCATAATATATTATTGTACGCACTATTGGCCGAAAAGGTTATATTTTGAAGTATCTTTTTAGGTATCAAATAGAAAAGACCTCTATCACCATTGCTTTTACCTGAAATAAAAAAACCTTGCTTTGCCTTCATCAGGTATTATTTGTTTCTTTTTTTACGCTTAAAAATATCATGATTTATCAAATCCAGAAGATTATTAGAATATTTCTTGAGCAGAAAAAACACCAACAAAATTATTATTATGAAAAATAAATTAAAATAATTAGGTCTAAGCAAAAAAGATTCCATTCCCGAACCAAAAGCGGCAAAACTCACCGATGGTATTAAAAGTCCCAAAGCTGTAGCTATTGTAAACCTGGAAAAAGATATCCTACTTAAAGAAGCCAATATATTGGCAGCAGCTATCGGTATCACTGGAATGTTGTGAGCAACAACTATAAATCCAAAAATAAGCTCTTCAGGGATGGGCTTCTGCTTTTTTAGCAGTTTCTTGGCCAGATTGTTTAACTTTAGACAACGGAAAAGATAAAAAGCAATAGCTGAACCAATTACGACACTAATCCAGGATAAAGCAATACCTCCCTTAAATCCATAAATAAAACCCGAGATAGAAGCTATTACCCCGAAAGGCATAATCGGAATATGACATTGAACAACAATGAGTATAAAAAGCAATAACAGGGAAAAAGACCCATAGCTTTTTATGTATTCGCTAACCTCTATAATATCATTAAATTCCAATTATGCCGTCTCCACCTTATCATTATTAATTTGATTATTGCCATTTTTGATTTAGTATATTAAGGAATACCTAAAACTACTGGAGAGATCTTGTCTTCTCCAGGATTTATACCCTGAGGATTTTGCATAATTAACCTTTTGTATCATTAGACAGGTATTTTAGTACTGTCATCCTGAGGCAAAGTGACATGCCGGATTTTTTAATTATGCAAAACTCCCACCTTACGCTAATAGTCAATATACATTCAAAACTTCTTTTTACAGGTTAATTTTTTTATAATTCCACTTTTCGATTATAAATTAAAACAGCCAATAAAAAAATGAGCAATGCAGCTAACATATAGGCAATAGTAGTTACACCTAATGTTCCCATTTCAATTTGGTCTATATGATTTAACATGTAGACATACCCTGCTCCTAATTCACCAATTAGTTTATCACTGAGCCACCAGGTAGTCAAAAAACTAACCACTGCCACCAGCCACCTGAATTTTTGGATCAGTTTAGCCATCATCTGGCTGAAAAAACTGATTGATAGAAAATACGCTAGAATAACAATGGTAGATAAATACGCATAAACACCTATTTCCCATGGAATTATCTCACTATAAATCTGAATCTTTTGAATCGCTTCCGGCACCAGGCCTATAAATAATAAGCTTCCTGCGAGCAAGACAGCTCCAGTTCCTGCTATATACTCGGTAATTAAAGCCAAAAATTTTGAACCCAGGATCATACTGCCTTTAACCGGTAAAGACATTATTAAATAAATAGTATTATTAGTCCACTCTTTACTTATTAAGCGTAAGGAAGAGATAAGCGGTACTAAACCTATCAAGCCTGCTGCTAATATAAACGGAACCGCAAGAATTCTGGGGTTCGAAGTATTATAATTCAAATAAAACAGTAGAGCTGAAACTGCTACAATGCTTATAATAGCCGTAATCTCCACAGCCAGCTCCCGCATTTCTTTTTTATATAAAGTTAAAAACATTTTAACCGGCCTAGTTGGCATTTTTAAACAACTCCTTCATTATATTAACTAATGATGCTTCTCTCTCATGGCGTAGGTCTTCAGCATTACCTACCAATTGTATGCGACCATCAGCTATAAATACCACTTCTTCAATTAGACTCTCAACATCAGCTATTTCATGAGTAGAAATAACTATTGTCTGCTCCCCCTCCCGGTAATCTCTAATTAAGGTATTTATTATCTCCTCCCTGGTCATGATATCGATTCCCGAGAGAGGTTCATCCATTAAAAGATACGGTGCCTGCCGGGACACATTAAGCAGTAGTTTAGTCTTCGCCCTTTGCCCTCTGGATATTCTACCGATTTTCATCCTCTTATCCAGGTTTAAAAACCCTAGTAAGTCTTTAAACTTAGCTTCATCCCAATCACTATAGAAAGGCTTTAAAAAATCAGCGGCATCAGCTATAGTCATCCAGGGATATATATAATCAATTTCCGGCAAATAAGCTACCTGGTGTTTGCTATCCTGGGGGCTTTTCCCATCTATAGTAACTTCCCCCAGGTTCGGGCGATTAAGGCCAACAATCATCTTTAAACTGGTAGATTTTCCTGCGCCATTAGGTCCAAAAAGACCAATAATTTTACCCCGGGGATAAGTTACGGTAACATCCTCTAAAGCTACAGTCCTGCCAAACCTTTTACTTACATGTTTAAACTCGATCATTCTGTCCCTCCTCATCAGGATACTTTTCCTTTAGCATTTTTAAGACCTCTTTTTGGTTGAACTCCAGTGAATGCATTTCTTTAATAAACCGGTCTACAAGACCTTGTGCCATTTCTCTTTTAAGTTCTCGCAGTCGGTCTTCATTAACATTGATAAATGTTCCCTGCCCGCGCATGGTTAATACTAAATTCATGTTTTCCATTTCCCGGTAAGCTCGCTGGACTGTATTAGGATTAATTTGGGCCCTTGCTGCATACTCTCTTTGAGAAAGAATTTTGTCGCCATTTTTTAATTCTCCTCTAATCATTTGTTTCTTAAAATCATCTATAATCTGACGATATATAGGCCGGGTAGTATCAAATTCCATGAGATCGCCTCCTGCCTGGTGCCCTAATGTACTAGTACACTATAATGTTACTACCCGGTATGTAGTTTGTCAATAAAGATTTAAGATAAGGATTTTGCATTATTAGTCAAGCCGGAGACTAAAGTCTCCTCTACGAATACAGGAGTTCTAATGATATACTTTAAAGAAATAAGATAGAATCAATAGTATAAAAGGGCCCCTGCAAAAACTCTAAACCTTAGTGAGCACAAATACTTAACGAGAGTTTTGCATAATCCAAATTTTCACCATGTTCTCTGGCTTCAAACAGTCAAGCCGGAGACTGATGTCTCCTCTACAGGTGGAAGAGTGAAATCGTAGAGAAAAAAAGTTATTATAAAAATACTTGAACATAAGCAAAAGGGTTGATATTAATGAAAGACTGTCAATATAATGATACTTATTTAATGGATTTATTATGTACACTGGTGATAGAAACCCGGTATGAAGATTTGCCGGGTGAGGTAGTTAATTTTGCCAAAAGGCACATCCTGGATACAACCGGAGCCATAATAGGCGGTTCTTTTATGGAAGATATTTCTTCCATAGTGGATTTTGTTAAAGAACAGCAGGGTAAGAAAGAAAGCCACATCCTGGTTTATGGAGGCCAGGTTCCAGCCTCAATGTGTGCCTTTGCCTTAGGTCCAATGGCAAGGGCTACCGATCTGGGCGATGCCCATCCTGAAGCAGGACATAGTGCCGAATACACTTTACCTGCTCTGCTAGCAGCTACAGGAATAAAAAAGCAGGTTCCTGGGAAGGAGTTCCTGGTATCTTTTATCATAGGTCAGGAAATATTAATCCGTTTAGGTAAAGCCTATAAGTGCGTGAGCTGTGAACAGAGCTCGGGAAACCAGGGGGGGCATTACATTTTTGGACCGGTTGCTGCCGTTGGTAAATTATTAAACCTGAATAAGAAAGAACTGCTTGCCGCATTTGGCATGGCCAAATGTATGACCCAGCCTCACGACATGTCAATGTACAGTCCTGCCGATTCTATGGTGAGTCTTCATCATGGTTTCATTGCCCAGGATGCGGTTAATATTTGTCTTTTAGCTAAAAAAGGCATTAAAGGCCCGACTGCCCAGGTTTTATTAGGAGACAATGGATTTTATTCCCTGTTTTTACGGCCGGGAAATAAGGTTGCGGTATCCGAAATAGTTAATAATCTGGGAAAAGAATGGGAAATGACCCGGGTAATGCTTAAGCCTTATCCCGCATGTAATTGTACCCATACCTCAATTAGTGGAATCCTGCAACAAATGCAAAAATATAGTTTTACCTATGAAGATATCCAGACGATTAAGCTTGAAGAATCAGTGATAAACTGGGTAATTGTAGGACATCCGTATGATGTCAAGTGGAATCCCCAATCAATTCCTGAATGCCAGTTTAGTTTACCGTATACAGTGGCAGCAGCAGCCTACCTGGGTAACTTCTTCTTAGATGCTTACATTTCAGAAAACATTCATTCTCCTGCAATTCGTGAATTAATGACAAAAATTTCGGTTATAAAAAACAACAGTTTACCACCTTACGCAGCCAGGGTTACTACTACACTTAAGAATAATAAGGTTTATTCAGGTGTATACACTTTGGTAAAAGGTCATCCTGAAACTCCTTTTACCGATTCCGAATTAATTAATAAATTTAAAAAGTGCTGTTCCTATTCATTTAATATTTTCGATAGTTCAGTTATTGATAAAGTAACCAAAAGAATTCTGTCTATAGAAAAGGTTGAAGATGTAGTTAAAGAGTTAATTTTACCCCTGGCAAAAGTTTAGCCAGGTCAAAGTATTCAAAGATTCTTTTCTTGCACCTGGAATACATATTGAACATATTGTTAAATAATTTATTCAATTCTTTAGACGGTCCCTTTATTCTCTCCTTTATATTTACTGGATATTAGTATACGATTGATGTAACAAATGAAATAGGCAGGTTATCAACTACACTACCTGCTGATCACAACTGAACAGTAAAAGCAGGTAAATAATAAGGATCTTATAGACCCAGTAACCGCCAAAATGCAATTAAGGGAGGGTGAATATGTACACCTTTAAAAACATTTTAGTCCCGGTAGACGGCTCCGAGTTCTCTTTAAATGCAGCCCAAATTGCAGCATCTATAGCCGAGAAATATCAGGCACAGCTCACACTGCTTCATGTTATTAGTCATTCTCTTGATAAATTTAGTATCCATAGGGGTGAAGAAAATGATTTTAATAATGAAATCAATAAAATCAGACAACAGGGAGTTGATATTTTAAAAACAGCTGTCAAATCTTTAGGAGACCATGACACAAATATTGAAATGATATTGTCATGGGGTGACCCGGCAAAAGTAATACTTGAAGAGGTAGAAGATAAGGGCTTCGACTTAATAGTAATCGGCAGCCGGGGCCTGGGTACTATTAGAGGACTATTTTTAGGCAGTGTCACTGAAAGAATAAGCCGGGCAGTTGCATGCCCTGTATTAACAGTCAAAAAGCTTGGTTGAAAAACATGCAGTTATTTAATTACTGGATTTCTGGCTAGGGCTGCTTGTAAGCCAGAGTATACTCATTCCAAGCAAGACAGAAAACATAGACCCCAACAGTATACCCATTTTAGCTTGGTGAAGTAACACGGCATCTGCAAAAGCCAGATTGGCAATAAAAAGAGACATGGTAAAACCAATACCTGCTATACATGCTACTCCCCATAACAGCTTCCAGGATACTCCTTCCGGGAGCAGAGCAATGCCGGCTTTAACCGCCAGCCATGAAAATAGTATAATACCAACCGGCTTGCCTAATAAAAGACCTGCAATTACCCCTAAAGTAATAGGGGTTATATATGAAACTGCTTCAGTTCCTCCGGTAATAGCTACCCCTGCGTTTGACAGGGCAAATAAAGGAATTATAAAGTATGTTACCAACGGGTACAAAGCATCTTCAAGTTTTTGTAACGGGGTATTTACATTATCTATAGTATTCTTTAAATGGTTTACCATTTTTTTCTGGGTTTGATCAACCATCATGATATTAAACTTATCTTCTGGAAAATTCACCAAAATATCCTGGGTTTCATTTTTAAAACGATCTTGATTATACTTTACCCTTGCCGGTATAGTAAGAGCCAATAATACCCCAGCTATTGTCGAATGAACTCCTGACTGCATAAATGCAAGCCATACAACAATACCTACCAGGGCATAAGGATAGGTACTTCTAATCCCGGTTCTATTTAAAACCATGGATAATAAAATAATAAGGCCTCCTATCAGCAAACTAATTATATTTATTTCTTCGGTATAAAATAAGGCAATTACAAGTATTGCCCCTATGTCATCAACAATAGCCAGTGCTAATAGAAAGACTTTTAAAGGAAGAGGTATTCTGCTCCCTAAGGCTAGTAAACAACCTAAGGAAAAAGCTATATCGGTAGCCATAGGTATTCCCCATCCATGGATGCCAGATCCACCCTGGTTAATTGCGATATAGAAAATGGCCGGGACAATCATGCCTCCTATCGCAGCAACAATTGGCAGGGTCGCCTTCTGGGGGCTGGATAACTCACCCACCAAAAATTCCCGCTTTATTTCCAGTCCTATTACGAAAAAGAATATCACCATTAGTCCATCATTAATTAAGTGCCCCAGAGTCTCTGAAACCTGATAATTGCCAAATCCGACAATAATCCGGGTATTCCATAGCTGATAATAGCTTTCAGAATAGACTGAATTGGCCCATATTAAGGCAAGTACAGTTGCCAGGAGCAGTAATAAGGTTGTTGCCATTTTACCAGTAACAAACTTCGATACCGGCCTTGCTAGATATTTCCATAAACTGTAGGTGTTTTCTTTCATCAGCAGTCCTTTCTTTACTAATATAAGAAATTATTTACTATTTAGTTATTTGCTAGATTTAATTTAATATATTCTATCTTAAAAGTATAACATCAGCAACAACTGAACTACCATTGCTTTAGAGAAGCAACTTAACGATCCTTTAGATAACAATCAAAGCCGGAGACTGAAGTCTCCTCTACAATTCTATGCTCTACGGTTCTATCTGGTTGCTCCGGATTTTACCAAAACGCCAGTGCGTGGCCAATTTACCAAGTAAGGTGACTGCATTAAGCACTATTTGCTAATTAATCAAGCCTAGATTCAGAAACCAAAAAATAATCTGTTTAAAAATTTGCTCATAATAGGATGAAAAATACATTTTTAAAACAAATTTTAATATATCCATTAACATCTAACACTTTTTTTAACAAAATTCTTAGTTTCTTTGTCGAATTTAGGCTGTTGTGCATATTTTCGGTGCTTCTGTGTTATTTGTGGAAAAACCTGTGTATATCTAATTTTATGTCTGCTAATTAGTTAATTGAGGGTTTTGCCTAATAGCTATTTTATGTACTCTGGCATCTGTAGGTGAGAGTTAAGTCTCCGGCTTAACGTCATCCTGAAACTAAAACCAAAGGAGCTAAAAATTCTTCGCCGAAGCTCAGAACGTGTTTTTTTGAATTAGGTAAAACTTTCAAATATAAAGCTTCTCACTTCAATGTTATTAATTACTCGAATAATTTTAAACCATTAAAGTAATTTGCGGATATTCAACTCTTTAAATAATACATTCCTCAAGATTATCCTGTTTTGAAACCTGAGCTTAGAATTATAACCAGGAGCCGTTTCCCAGATATGGCTTCTAAAACCAAAAGCAAGGAGGTGCAGCAGATGGCAGTTTCCGCAACCCCTATATCCAGTGAATTAATCCTGGTAAATGATGTCGATGGTACCAAAACCCAGAACCGCTATTTTAGATCAGTTAGGAGTGCAGCCACCGATGATGCTGTTTTCAGCGTCGCTCAGTCTATTGTATCATTGCAAACACCCGTTAACGTAGCGGTCCAGCGTCGAAATATCGTAGAGCTGGAGGAACAAGCATAGTTTTGATCACACTTATTAAAAAAAGAAAGGAGGGAAAACATGGCTGTTAAAACAGTATTAGAAATGGACTTTCAAACCGAGCTTAATAAAACTTATCGCATGAGGATCAATGACGCCAAAGATGATCTTACCGGAACTGATATTAATACTGCTATGGATAATATAATCGACAAAGACGTTTTTTCAGTAACTGGTGGAGCTTTAATAGGTAAATTAGCTGCTCGACTGGTAAGCACAGAGACTTCAGAAATACCCCTGGTATAATAGTTTTTCATCTAAACGGGCTGGTCTTATCCCGCCCGTTTTTAATTATCAATCATTTTATTGACGATTATGCATAATCCAAAATGCTAATATAGATACGAATCGTGTGGGTGAGCATAAATGCAAAACCAACAATTACTTATGCAAACAATTTATATTTTATTTAATATATGGGGTTTGTACCCAAAAAAATTATGCTCATATTAAATAGAGTTATTAATAAAAAGGAGGATGTCTTATGGACATAGTCCACAGCATCCACCTTGAGGGTTATTTATTCGTTTTAAATATATTACGGTCTATTAAGACTTACTACTGCTGGAGTTTAATAATGGGGAACCAAAACTAATTACTTCCTGACCATAAGCGCCATTTAACGCTCCACCTATACTTTGCCAAAGACATGATATAACACATAAAATAAGTCCCCAGGCTGCATAAAAGCCTACACTTGACGAACCAAATATAGATGCGTAGGACGTACCAAGAAAAAAGATATCTGCTCCGATTATAAATAATGCTGCAGCTAAATTTGTTTTTAAGAAAGCTGGCGTAAATCCAGCCATAAGAAGCCCCATCATCAAATAAAGCCAACCGTCAATGAAAGCTGTACTTACAGTAATAATATTAAGTGCTATGAGTAAGTTTTCAATGCACGCATGCCATGTAAAAACACTAAAGGCTAAATAAATATTACCACCCATAATGTCATTATTTTTCAACTGTACAATACCTGCTATGGTTTGAACGATGGAAATCGAAAAACCTAAAGAAATTAAAACCAAGCCGGCTGCCGGTTCGGTATAACCTACAAGAATAATAAATAATACCATTAGAAAAAAGGCAAGCACCATGTTTTCAGCAGGTGCTGCGCTCGCAAATTTTGTATTCATAACAAACCATCCTTTCAAACTTTAAAATTATTGCAAATCTATTTTGCCTGAAGCTCTATTTAATTTTCTTGTATATATCAATTAATATCATGCCAGTTTCTTATCTGGTGATATTTGTTCCTGATAATCACGTGCCTGTTCCTTACCATTGAGCACTCTAAGGGCGCCCTCGGCTAAAGCTTCCATCTCCTTTTCACCAGGTTTAAGAATCACTGGAGCAATAAAAGAAATACGTTTGAGCAATTCTGTTTGAAGCCATTTTGAATTGGCCATTCCACCTGTAATGATTATTCCATCAATATCGCCTTCTAAAACGGTAGACATAGCACCAATTTCTTTTGCAATTTGGTAAACCATTGCTCGTAGTACTAATACCGCATATTTATTACCTTCGGCCGCCATTTTTTCTGCAACTCGCAGATCTTTAGTACCTAAATGATCATATAGTCCACCTTCCCTTTGTATTTTTTTTATTAATCCATATTCGTCGTATTTACCTGAATAAGCTAAATGGACTAAGTCTTTAGTAGGCAGAGTCCCCGCCCTGTCAGGACACATAGGTCCAGCCTCATGCGGATTGTTACTATCAATCAACCTGCCTCCCAAATGAACCGTAACCGAAATTCCTGCCCCAAGGTGGACTACAATCAGTCTCAGTTTTTTATATGGGCAGCCTACTTCAGCTGCATACCGGATAGCTACAGCTCTACAATTAAGAGTGTGGGCCATACTGTTGCGGGGTATATCTTTTAAACCGGAAATATGCGCCTCTGGAATATATTCGTCAACTGAAACAGGGTCAACAATAAAAAGTGGTAGAGCATATTCAGCCCCCAGATCCCAGGCTATTATAGCTCCGAGATTGGATGCATGTTCGCCATAATCCGCCTTCTGCAAATCATCTATCATTAGTTGATTAATATGATAAGTACCTCCGATCATTGGTTTTAAGATACCTCCACGAGAAACTATACCATCTAAATCAGAGACTTGAAGGCTTTTTCCTGACAGCCATTTCCAGACCAAATTTCCTCTATATTCCCGCTGATCGTAAATTCGTTTGAAATGATTTATATCATCACTATGATCAATTGTTTCATTGTAGAGTCTGTTTTCATCGTCAAATATTGCGACTTTGGTTGAAGTAGCTCCAGGGTTAATCACCAATAATAAAGCCATTTCTCCTCTCACCTCTTTTTACGCTTATTTCGATCATTACATTAATTTTTCATATCCTGAGCTTTTATTGTTTGTATCAGGTGATTATTCAACTGTTATTTCCCGTATATCTATTTGACTTTTTTTCCAGGAACTGGCGAAAAAAGTCTATTCCTTCTCCAGTTTGAGCTGAGACGCTATAAATAGGATCCTTAACTCCTGTACGGTGTAGATATAATTCAGCTCGTTCGCAATCAGCATTGACCGCGTCTTTTTTGGTAATTACCCCTAATACTGGACGGATAAATAAGTGCACAAATCCTTCAGGCATCAATATAGATTGATCTGCTGCCATAACCAAAATAACAATCTGAGCCTGCTGAGCACATACCGACAAAATTGGATAACAAGCAGGATTATCACAATAATTGCCGGGTAAATCAATATATGGACCATAGCTATTAAGACATTGTGTAGGGAGGATTCTCATATTTTCATCATATTGATCTAGTAGTGCCAGGATAAGTGTAGTTTTACCACAGCCCCTCGACCCTACAAAGAGAAATTTTGTTTTAACCATCAATCAAAGCCTCCGTCATCATTTTCAATTGCCTTTATCGCTGCTTTAACTGCAGATATATCACCAAATAAAGCAATCATACTAAATTGTTGGGGGCAAGTGCCGTGGATTTCTAAAGCTACAACTTCTCCTGCTTTTTGCGCCAGATCTGCATAATAATAGCAATCTGGCATTGAAGCCTGAAACATGCCTATTGCCGTACAATTACCCCATATTTCTTCTTTTACCCGGGAATTTGCATGAACTCGTCGAAGCATCATTTCTTTGATTCCATGGCTAGGAGCACTGATAACTCGAATTTTTGGCATGAGAACCCTCCTTGTACTCGAACTGAATTTTCCATCCCTGTTTTATGCTTAAAAGTTTTCTGGAAGAATAGTTTCTGTATCATTATGCGGACGCGGTATAACGTATACAGAGATTAATTGTCCAACCTTGCCAGCAGCTGCAGCCCCGGCATCAGTAGCAGCCTTTACAGCTCCGACATCACCACGCACCATTACGGTTACATAACCTGAACCTGTCCTCTGGTAACCACACAAGCTAACATTAGCAGCTTTAACCATAACATCGGCGGCTTCTATGGCCGGAATTAATCCTCTGGTTTCAATCATTCCCAAAGCTTCTTTAACCATTTAAATGTCCTCCTTTATTTTTTAAGAGCGAGTAATTTTGGCTTCCTCAAATGCCAGTTCTCCATGAAGCATTTTGAGGATACTACTACAAGCGGCTTCTAATGCGCCTGTTTCACCAATGACCAGAACTGTACCTAAATAACGGTCAATAAAAATAATTTCCAAGACCGCAGACTTAGAGAGATAATCGGCAATTACTATCGCTGTTTCCCCGGGTGATACAGAGATAATCGCTAACGGAGAAACATCAATAGCTAGTTTTTGTGTAACCCGATCGTCAGGATTGTCAATGATATGACATAGGTTTATGTGTTTACCTGATACTTCTTCAGATATCATCTTCATATCTGCTTTCAACATAATACTCCTCCGTTATTTAAATCTCTTGTCTGATTTAATCTTGAATTTTCATCTCATCGATTATCCCAACAATTGCAGCATCAATTGGTCCACCAGCTGAATCTTCAAAGTGACGGGCTGAACTGCCAGTTGTCAGTAAAACAATCTCACCTACACCTGCACCTACAGAATCTACAGCAACAATTGGGTTTATCTGGTCAAACTCTTTTGAAACACCATTCACCAGGGCAACTATCAGGAGAGGCTTTCCTGTCAACTGAATATCCTTTTTAGTTGCCACAATATGACCGATAACTTTGGCAATATACATTACTCTCTCCTCCACTCTTAACAGATAACAATTTCCATACCCCGTTCCTTAATTGCATCTTTAGCTGCCGGTGTAATAATGGTTCGAGGTGATATTATGATTTCACTGCCGCTGTTCGGCAAATCTGCCAGGCTAAAGATCTGTTTGTCAAATACTTCTTGGCAGTCTTTTTCTAAAGCACCTATCATGTTCTGATCACCAAGGGAATGCTGCACGGTATCTACTAAGCTTAGTGCTTCACACAATACCATTCCGTAATCTTCCAATCGTTCTACATTGGAGACTAGCAATGCTTTATACGCCTGGACAGCCTTATTGTGCCCCATACTTTCACGCATTAGATTCTTGGGATCACACGCATCTCGTACACCAATCACCGGTTTGCCAGAAAGCAGGGCAATCATAATCAACGTTGTAGCTAGGTTATCAGCTATGCCATTGAGCACTTTGGCAGCAGTATTCATGGTCATTACCGGAATAAGAAGGGCATCACTCTCTGTCAGCAGATCTGTCAGCTTGTTGAAATCTTCAGAATCATCATATATGGTAATCTGACCCAAAAACTCCTGCAGCTTATCCTTGCTAATGACTTTTTTACCATTAGGAGTTAATACGACTTCAAACTGATAGCCATTCTTTTGGAGCTGCTGCATCTGCTCAAGGACATCATCCAAACCTATTATACCGGCGGAGAAAATGGCCAGTATTCTTTTTGTAACCGGTTTATTTTTTTGGTTTTGCTTGGTTAATTCAGCCAAAACCATTTTTATAATTTTTTCTTTTTCAATATTTGTCATCTTTATTCACCCTTACTTATTTTTCCCCCGATTTTTTTTTGAGCTCTTTGAAGTACTTTTATCGACACCTTGTGCTGGGTTTGGCCTGTCATCTCCGGATTTAGTCTTGTCTTTTGCTTTAGCTTCTTCCTTAGCCTTGGCCTTCTTGGCTTTGTCTTCCTCGTTCTTGGCCTCTTCCTTGGCCTTGGCCTCTTCCTTGGCCTTGGCCTCTTCCTCGGCCTTGGC
>CAYZYO010000053.1:0-16219 GCA_964482585.1 uncultured Syntrophomonadaceae bacterium
CTGGATATTGATATTTTAGATCCGGCATTTGCACCGGGGACCGGTACTCCTGAGCCTGGTGGAATATCTTCCCGTGAAGTATTTAAGTCAATATTGGAATTAAGTGAACTAAATATTGTGGGATTTGATCTGGTAGAAATATCACCTCCATATGATAAAGGGGATATAACATCAATCTTAGGTGCTAAAATATTGCGAGAAGCACTATTAGCGTTTTAATAATATAAGATAATAAAAAAGGACCGGCACCGGTCCTTTTTTATTATTCTAGTAGTTTTCAGCAAGTACTTCATAATAACTCTGTGGATGATCACAGGCAGGGCATACTTCGGGTGCCTCAGCACCATCATGAATATAACCGCAATTTCTGCACTTCCATTTAACCGGCTGGTCTTTTTTGAAGACCGTATCATTTTTGATGTTATCAAGCAGTTTTCTAAATCTTGTTTCATGGGCTTCTTCGACTTCAGCTATTTCTCTAAAAACATCTGCGATCTCTGCGAATCCTTCTTCACGGGCAATCTTTTCAAATTCGGGATACATTTGGGAATGTTCATAATATTCGCCATCTGCTGCATCTAAAAGGTTTTCTTCAGTTTTTAAGATAGAACCTCCAAGGAGAAATTTATAAAGGCGTTTGGCATGTTCCTTTTCATTATCTGCAGTTTCCAGAAAAATTGCGGCGATTTGCTTAAACCCTTCTTTATCAGCCTGGCTGGCATAGAATGAATACTTATTTCTTGCCTGGGACTCACCGGTAAATGCCTCTAGTAAATTTTGTTCAGTTTTAGATCCTTTTAAATCCATAAAATTACCTCCTTTTTATAAATTTTTTTATGTGAATTCGGTTTAACCTAATACTAGTTCCCTGGTATACTAATAGGATTATATACCTGGATATTAAGGATCTAGTATTAATATTGGGTTAAACCAATTGGATATACATAAATAGTATTACTATCTTTTTTCCGGTTATAAGTAAAAATATTTTGGAGCAAATTAAATATCTTTTCCATTTCCTCTTCACTGATAATTTGATCATCTAATACTATTTTAAAAACATATACCGGGAGTTCTATCCAGTTTAATAGTTTTAGTTCCTGTAGCCCCTCATTAAGAAACTCCAGTTCCGTAAGCGGTATTGAAAAAGGGGCCCGGGACTTACTTTTTATATGAGATTCCAGCAGTTCAATAAATTTTTTGAGTTTTTCTTCTTTTTCTTTAGTAATAACATATTGAAACAATATATCATAAAGATTCTGGACCAGAATAATGGAAGTGATATTAGGAAGCATCAAATGTTTTTCCCGGGTAATAAATTCCAAATGAAATTTATTTAGCTCAGTCACAAAAACCACTCCTAACTCCTAATCGTATTCTAATATTAAATTTTACCTTTAATAAACCGGTTTCACAAGTGCATTCGGAATTTAAACTTATTTAAGCAAATATTAGCATTTATAGCAAAAGCCTTTATTTTAGCGCAAATGACCCTCTGGAATAGTTCATAAAGTGATAAACTGGAAGAGAAGTACTCAGGTTGGCTTAGAAAGCCACATCAGTTTTGAAACAAGGTAAGGTTAAGTGTATAATTAAACAATAATAATGTTTTGGAAACTTTATATATAAGGCTTATGCCATTCTCAAATGCTTAATTCTGGATTAATTTCCAGAAACGGGGGAACCATTTTAATATGGGGTGAATCCAGAGAATTTTGGTAGGGCTCCTTGGTCCAAACCCGGCAGCTAACCTCGTAAGCAGTAAGAAGGAGAGAATGGGATTTTTTGTGGCTTTTACACTGCTATTGTTAGCTAAAAAACTATTCCTGACACAGCCCTTCTTATTATCTGCTTTTGTTTTTCCGGGTTTATCTAAAAATTTCAAATCAACTTATAATACTTAACAGTAATTCTAATACTACTAAAAACGCTGATTATTTTTTTATTTTTATATAAAGGATGATGGAGAGAATGGAGAAGATCATAATAAAAGACCTGGTAAAAATCTATGGAAATAATACGGATAAAGCCTTGTCTATGTTAAAAGAAGGAATAAGCAATGATGAAATAAGAAAAAAGACAAAGCAGGTAGTAGGAATAAGAGCTGCCACCCTTTCGGTTGAAGAGGGCGAAAGCTTCGTAATTATGGGACTTTCGGGAAGTGGCAAATCAACCCTGTTAAGATGTATTAATCAATTGATCAAGCCCACATCAGGGGAAATACTGCTGGACGGGAAAGACTTGACTAAAATGCCGGTAAAGGAGTTAATTGATATCCGGCGGAAAAAAATGGGGATGATCTTTCAGCGTTTTGCCTTACTGCCTCACCGGAGTATTAAGGATAATGTTGCTTATGGATTGGAAGTTCAAGGAATTGATAGAGATGAGCGTTATGAAGCAGCTATGAAGTCCATTGAAATGGTGGGATTAAAAGACTGGGAAGATGCCTATCCGGAAAACCTCAGTGGAGGGATGCAGCAGAGGGTGGGAATAGCTAGAGCCCTGGCTACTAATCCAGATGTTTTGTTAATGGATGAACCGTTTAGTGCCCTGGATCCATTAATAAGGCAGGACATGCAGGATGAGCTCCTGGAAATACAGGAAAAACTCCAAAAAACCATAATATTTATAACCCATGATCTGGATGAAGCACTTAAAATCGGAGACCGGATAGCATTAATGAAAGATGGAGAGATTGTTCAAATGGGGCAGCCGGAGGATATTCTTTTATCTCCAGCCACCGAATATGTAGCCCGTTTTGTAGAAAATATTGATCGCACTAAAGCACTTACAGCATCGGCGGTAATGGTTAAACCCCGGTTTGTAGTCCATCCCAAAGATGGACCGAGGACAGCTTTGCGTACTATGGAAAGGAATGGTATGTCAGGCCTTTTTGCCACTGACAGGGGAGGACATTTAATAGGTTACATTACAGCTGATAAGGCTTCTCAGGCAGCGGAAAAAGGGGACAGGACATTAGACTCAATTATAGATAGAGATGCTCCTGTTACTTCTCCTGAGACTCCACTTGCTGATCTGCTGGATGTTATGGCTTATACCCAGATTCCAGTAGCAGTTATTGACGAAAACCGGCTTTTAAAAGGAATACTTGTAAGGGGTTCAGTTATAGGTGGGTTAGCTGGTGAAAGGAGAGGGGCATAATTGGATACTATTATACCTAGAATACCAATTAATAAATGGACTGATAATGGAATTAATTACCTGCAGGATAGATTTAGCGGCGGATTTGATGCGATAAGCGAATTTTTGAAAGCAGGTATTAGTGGATTACAAGATTTTTTGATAATTATTCCCCCGGAAGTCCTTATTATAATACTTGCTCTTCTAGCCTGGATGTTTGTAAATAAAAAAGCTGCATTGTTTGCAATTATTGGTCTATATCTTGTTTATAATATGCAGTTATGGGGACCCACCATGCAGACACTGGCAATGGTTATTACTTCAGTCTTCCTGTGTATAGTACTAGGAGTACCCTTAGGAATACTCGGGGCTAAAAACCAGACTGCCCATAATATAATTACCCCGGTTCTCGATTTTATGCAGACATTGCCTGCATTTGTTTATCTGCTGCCGGCAGTATCCTTTTTTGGACTGGGAGTTGTACCAGGAGTTATAGCAACCCTTATTTTTGCTATGCCTCCAGTTATCAGATTAACTGATCTGGGAATAAACCAGGTTCCTGAAGAATTAAGGGAATTGGGCAGGTCATTCGGTTCAACCTTTTTTCAAATGTTATTTAAGATTGAACTGCCCCTAGCACGGTCAACCATTATGGCAGGTATTAACCAGTGTATTATGCTATCACTTTCAATGGTTGTTATTTCATCAATGATTGGAGCTAAAGGGTTAGGAGGTGAGGTTTGGCGAGGGATTCAAAGGATGGAGATTGGTATGGGTTTTGAAGCGGGACTGGCTATTGTAGTTATAGCAATTATTTTAGACCGTATTACCCAGAGTTTTGGTTCATCAAATAATAAGGAGGATGATTAAGAGAATGATAAGAAACAAGAAAGTTATCGTAGTTTTGAGTTTGGTACTTATTATGGCATTAGGTCTGGTAGGATGTGACGGCGGAGATAATGATACTGCTGATAAAGGGACAGTTGAGATATTATATGTCGAATGGGCTTGTGCCAGTGCAACCTCGCACATAATGGCTGATATCCTGGAAAATAAAATGGGCTATAATGTAGAGTTAACACCGGTTACGGCAGCAGTAATGTATGAAGGTTTAAGCAATGGCAATGGAGATGTAACTTTATGCACCTGGTTGCCGGTAACTCATGGCGAATACATGCAAAATATTGAAGGTACAGTTGAAGATTTAGGACCTAATATGGAAGATGCTAAAATTGGTTTGGTAGTTCCTGAATATGTTACCATTGATTCGATTGAAGAAATGAATGATGTAAAGGATAAGTTTAATGGAGAGATTATCGGCATTGATCCGGGAGCAGGAATTATGCAGTGCTGTGAACAGGCTTTAGATGACTACAATCTTGATTATTCTCTGGTTGAGGGTAGTGATGCAACAATGGTCGCGGCTTTAAAATCTGCAATTGATAATGATGAATGGGTAGCAGTTACCGGATGGACACCACACTGGAAATTTGCTCGTTGGGACCTAAAATACCTGGAAGATCCAGAGCTATCATTTGGAGAAGCAGAAACCATAAACACTGTTGTTAGAAATGGATTAAAAGAAGATATACCTGAAGTATACGAAGTACTTAACAATTTCTTCTGGACTACAGATGATTTAGGCAGTGCTATGGTTATGGCGACTGAAGACGGAGCAACAGCTGCTTCAGCTGCTAGTAAGTGGGTTGAAGAAAATGAAGAACTGGTAAATAGCTGGTTGCCTGAAGAATATAAATAAAATATTAAATAAAAACCCCCGGAAAAAGTATTTTTCCGGGGGTTTGATATTTATTACGATGCAATTACCTAGAAAGAAATATATAAAGTTATTTACGGAAATAGTTTAGTCCCATAGCTTCGCGTACCTCAGCCATAGTTGCATCTGCAACCTTATGAGCCTTTTTAGTACCTTCCATTAATATCTCAGTAATCAATTCCGGATGGCTGAGATATTTTTGCCTTCTTTCCCGCATAGGATCTAATAATTCATTTATTTTACCTGAGAGCTTTTTCTTGCAGGTCACACACCCTATCTGACCTTTGCGGCAGTCAGCCTCTATTTCCTCAATTTCACCAGGGTTAAAAACCTTATGATACTCATAAACCGTACATACTTCTGGATGCCCGGGATCGGTTTTATGGATTCTTGCGGGATCAGTTAGTGCATTACGGATCTTTTTATTAACCTCATCTTTACTATCTGATAAAAATATAGAATTATTTAAACTCTTACTCATTTTAGATTTGCCATCAAGTCCTATTAGTCTGGGAACATCTCCCACCAGGACTTCAGGTTCCACTAATACTGGTGTATAAAGATCATTAAAACGTCTAACGATTTTCCGGGCAAGCTCAATATGAGGGACCTGATCCTCTCCAACCGGGACTAAATCAGCTTTAAAAATAGAAATATCTGCTGCCTGGCTGACCGGGTAGCCTAAAAACCCGTAAGTCATATCCTTAAAACCATGCTGTGCGGCTTCAGTTTTTATTGTCGGATTATGACGGAGAACATTAACCGATGTAAACATAGAATAATAAATAGTTAACTCATGGATTTCGGGTATCATACTCTGGATAAAAATTGTAGATAAATCTGGATCTAGTCCGGCTGCCAAATAGTCTGTAGTTATCTGGTAAATGTCCCGGGCCAGATAGTCATCTTTTTCCCAGTGAGTAGTCAATGCCTGCACATCAGCAATTATTATATAACTTTCGTAATCATTTTGCAGTTTTACTCTATTGGCCAAACTGCCAACATAATGCCCCAGGTGAAGGTTTCCAGTTGGCCTGTCACCAGTAAGTATCCTTTTTTTTCTATTGGACATAATAAGATCCTCCTCTATTTTCATATTTTTAATATCCCCAGTAAGTGGGTAAAAATTAGCTAAAGTCAGGTTTTTTATAATTCAAGTCTATGCTTATTTAATCAATCTTGAGCAGAGGGAGTATTACTTATCTTAAAAACCAGTTTATCAATGTACCCATCTGGGTAAATCGATTTTTATTACTTTTGAGTCTAATGGAAAGTAATATTTACCCATCGTATATTTAGAGCAGACTTCAATAAATACCGTCATCATCTAACTGGCCGGAGATTAAAGCCTTCTTAACAGTACAAGAATCTAGTATTTTTGCAGTGGATCATTTCTCCACATAAAAAACCTTCCATTCCTTAAGGGACGAAAGGTTCTGCAGTTCACCCTTTTTATAAAATGATTGATTTTAATAAGTATTTTTGTTTGTGACTGATGACGTCCCGGTGTAATTCAGTAAGTAAATTCTTTTGAGCTAAATTCAATCATGTTTTAATTAAGGATTTTACATAATAACGATTTTATATAGTTAGAACTCTCTGGCATTCGCAGAGGAGACTTTAGACTGTGTGGATCAGGGGTAAACCAAAAGAGCTAAAGATTCTTTGCTGAAGCTCAGAACATGTTTTTGAATTATAGCAAAACTCTCAATTATAAAGAAATTTATGTTCTTAAATTACCATTATAATCGTATAAGTTCAAGTGTAATTACTGTTAATTTTATTTTTTTCCATAATAGGATATAATAATATTATTTAGATAAAATACTATTTAACGTAATATTTATTTTTAATTTAAAAGTAAGGGGTAAAAAATATGGCTAATTTAAATGATTTATTGTTTTTTAGTATTCGAGCAGCAATGAAAAAAATAGAGAAATGCCTGGGAAATCGATTGGGAAAACATGGGGTGAGTATTCCCCAGTCTTTTATACTATTATGCCTCCAGGAGAGAGATGGGATCACTCTAAAAGAGATAGGAAATAGAACTTTAATAGATAGCTCTTCAATGACGGTACTGGTAGATAAATTAGAAAAAGATAAACTGGTAGAAAGAAGGCTTGATCCAAATGATCGGAGAGCAATAAGAGTCTTTATCACTGTCAGGGGAAAGAATATGGCTGATGAAATTGAACAAATAGAATTTGATTTCAACTCCAGGCTGTACGACCTGCTTGGAGAAGGTAATCAAAAAGAATTTGTTCACGGTATAAATAATATCGTCAACCAGCTTAAATAAGCTATTTTTAAAGACCTTTGTCCTTTGTAGTTACCAAAAAGTATAAATAAACATATTATGTTAGAGATTAATCAAATAGTATTCTTTAGAGAAATTGTTTTTTTGCTATTTTTTTTGCTATATAGAAAAATGGTTAATCTTTTTTATTATTATGTATTTATTAATTATTCATTTTAAACCATAATATAGTTAAGTATATTTTTTCATTGACATGAAAACGATATATGCTAAAATGAATTCTGTTATGGAGAAAAAAGGGAGGTTTGAGAATTAAAAAAAAATTTGAAGGGGGGCGGCATTATTGCAGTCTTTGGGGCGACATGTTTTAGCCGAAGTATACGGATGTCGATTTGAGGTGTTGAATGATATTCAAAAAGTTGAGGATATCATGGTAAATGCTGCTTTAGAGGCTGGTGCTGAAATTAGAGAGTTTGTATTTCACAAATTTAGTCCTCAAGGTGTAAGTGGAGTAGTCGTAATTTCAGAATCTCACCTTGCGATTCATACCTGGCCAGAACTGGGGTATGCAGCAGTAGATGTATTTACCTGTGGCGAAAAAGTTGATCCCTGGGATGCCTGCAACTATTTAGCCGAAAAGTTTGGGGCAGATTATGTTAATGCTTCAGAGGTTAAAAGAGGATTGCGAGAGCGCTGGGAAGGACGTTTGGTGGCAAATATTTAGGAGGGATACTATTTTAGTAGACCGAAGTAACTTAATAGAAAAGTATTATGATAGTTAAGACCTTACTTGTGAAATATATGAAGTAAGGTCTAATTTTTTGGTTATTATAACTAACCCCCCCCTGCCCTTAAGGACACAACCACTTATGAAAACAAAAAGGTGATTAACCAAAGATGAGTACAGATTTTTTGGTTTTTATGTTAATAGGTATCTGGAACAATTATAATATTTTACCTTTAACTCTGTAGTTATCTCTAATTCTTATATTGTACCGTATCTTATACTGTAGAGGCGACTTCAGTCGCCGACCAGCGGGAAATCAGATTATCAGGGCGGTGAATGAAGTCGCATCTATGGTTCTATCCGGTTGTTCCGGTTTTACCAAAATGTTAGTGTGTGGCAAATTTATCTAAGTAAGGTGACTGCATTAAGCAGTTATTTTCGTACTAAAAAGACTTATTAATTTTTTGAGAAAAGTACTGCTTTTCAATATATAATACATATAAGAACATTTTTATTAGGGTGATTATCCGAATTATAAAAAAATTCAATAAGGCAGGATAAGGTTTGTTTCTGTCGAATGATAGAAGAGTATCATTAGTTTTAATTATCAGAGGGGAAATGATATTTAATGATGTTTAATTTTGCAGGGGAGTTTAAACGTGAATTAATGGACATGGGGAAGATGTTCCAGGATAATATATATCCATGGTGGGAGGATATATATATTTATATTAGAAGGTTAGATAACGATTTTACCTGGAATACACTTCCTATAGTGGTTTTAAGTATTTATAAATTTATAGGTATTGAGCGGAGTTTTTCTATTCAGATGGCCAATATATTTAAAATGGTATATTTCACTAACAGCATCCACGCTTATATAAAAGACGATACTGAAGGCCAGGAGTATAATCGGGAATTACAGTTTAACATTCTTATTGGCGATTATTTTTTTGGCAGAGTACTCAAACAGTTAAATGATTTAAGGGCAGATAAACTGCTGCCATTATTTTCTAAATTGATTTGTGAAATAAATGAGGGCATGGTAATGAAACATAGATTAGGTGCTGCGGATAATGAAGTATTAGAGAAGACAAAGGCATCTTTTTATTCTACAGCATTTTTAACCGCAGCCGAGTTAACAGATATTGAAGGACAGGAAAAAGAACTATTGGCAAAACTGGGAAATAATATTGGAATGGCCCTGGAACTGTTAAATGATAAGGCGCCTTTAGAAGATATATATGAATTTGTAGACTTTAGCGAACTTTTTTTTAAAGAGATTAATCAAAAAAGGATGCTTACCAACAGCAATATGGAAAAACTGATTAAAGAACTGCATGATATTACTTATGGCATAGAAAAGGTTGTGGTTGTTTAGTATGGCCTATAAAGATTTATCTGAATTTATAGACGTTTTAGAAAAGGAAGGAGAATTAAAAAGAATCGATGTTGAAGTAGATGCTGATCTGGAAATAACTGAGATTACTGATAGAGTTAGTAAAAAATATGGGCCGGCTTTGCTTTTTGAAAATGTTAAAGGCTTTGATATACCAGTTCTTATTAATGCTTATGGAACTATGAAACGAATGGCTATGAGTCTTAAGGTGGCTCAATTAGATGATATTGCTTCTGATATTATGGAATTTATTGGTATAGCCGATAATGTGCCTGAATCTATTCTGGATAAAGTAAAGCTTATTCCCAAACTTGTTCAATTATCATCATTTTCTCCTAAAATAGTAAAGGATGGGCAGTGTCAAGAGATTATTGAAATGGAGCCATCTTTGAACAAGCTGCCGATTCTTAAATGCTGGCCGGGTGATGCCGGAAGATTTATTACCCTACCCCAGGTGTATACTAAAAATCCGCAAAATGGAAAAAGGAATGTAGGCATGTACCGCATGCAGGTTTATGATGATAAGACAACTGGTATGCACTGGCATATGCACCATGATGGTGCCCAAAATTATAGAATGAACTGCACGGATTCCCGGCTAACTGAAGTAGCAGTTGTCTTGGGAGGAGATCCAGCAGTCACTTATTCAGCAACAGCACCACTACCAGGGGATATTGATGAACTAATATTTGCTGGTTTTCTGAGAAAGAAACCGGTTGAATTAGTTAAGTGTAAGACTATAGATATGGAAGTTCCTGCAGATGCAGAAATAGTCATTGAAGGTTATGTTGATCCTTTGGAAAGAAGATTAGAGGGACCATTTGGGGATCACACGGGTTATTATTCTCTAGCAGATGAATACCCGGTTTTTCATGTAAAATGTATTACCCATAAAAAAAGACCGGTATATCCAACTACTATTGTAGGAAAACCTCCACAGGAAGATTGTTATTTGGCTTTAGCTACCGAGAGAATCTTTCTTCCCCTTCTTAAGTTCCAATTACCGGAAGTTGTTGATATGCACTTACCAATGGAAGGTGTTTTCCATAACTGTGCTCTGGTATCAATTAAGAAAGCTTTTCCAGGGCATGCCAGAAAGATTATGAGTTCATTATGGGGAATGGGACAGATGATGTTTGCTAAATTTATAATAGTTGTTGATGAAAACGTAGATGTCCAGGATGTTTCTGAAGTTATGTGGAAGGTATTTAATAATGTAGACCCTCGCCGGGACACGATGATAGTAGAAGGTCCCCTTGATGTACTTGATCATTCTGCTCCTTTGGCATTATATGGTTCCAAAATGGGGATTGATGCTACTAAGAAATGGAAGAGCGAAGGACATACCCGTGATTGGCCTGAAGATATTATCATGAGTAAAGAAATAATAGATTTAGTTAATAATAAGTGGAGTGAGTACAGGATTGACTAAAATAAGGCTGTTTCTTAAAATGGTTGATTTTGAACATACCCTATTTGGACTGCCGTTTGCCTATCTGGGAGCATTTCTGGCATTTGGCGGCATACCCGGGATTAATCAATTGTTTTGGATAACTATGGCCATGATAAGTGCTCGTACTGCTGCATTATGTCTTAACCGCTTAATAGATAGAAAAATTGATAGGGCTAATCCCCGTACTTCTGATTGGATTCTTGCCCGGGATAAACTGCCGGCAGATAAGATCTGGTTTATGGTATTAATTTTTTTTGCTGTTCTGGTTTATTCTGCAGCCCAGCTTAATGTTCTTTGTTTAAAGCTGGCACCTTTAGCTGTAGTAATACTATGGGTTTATTCATATACCAAGAGATTTACCTGGTGGTGTCATCTTGTTTTAGGTTTAGCGATTGGAATTGGACCTGTAGGTGCCTGGTTCGGTATCACCGGCACCTTTGACCTGGAGCCCTTTGTCATAGGATTGGCAGTTGCCTGTTGGATTGCCGGATTTGATACTATGTATGCCTGCCAGGATATACATTTTGATAGAAAAAACAGGTTGTATTCTATTCCAGCTCGTTTTGGGGAAAAAGGAGCCCTAATATTTTCGGCAGTTTTTCATGTTTTCACAGTAATATTCCTGTTATTAAATGGAATTATTTTGGATCTTGGCGGGTGGTATTATTCTGGGGTGATAATAGCTGGTTTAATTTTAGCTTATGAACATTCTCTAGTTAAACCAGGAAACCTGAGTAAGGTCAATTTTGCTTCATTTAAAATTAACCATTATGTAGGGTTAATGATTTTTATATTGTCAATTATTGACCTATTATTTTAACAAATAAAACAAGTGGAATAATTAAAATATAATATCGACGAGTTTGAAACAGGTTATTAGGAGGGTCTTTGTGAAAAGATATATTGTAGCTTTAACCGGTGCAAGTGGAATAATTTATGGTATCAGGTTGGTAGAAGAACTCCTGAAAGCTGGTTTTGAGGTTCATTTGATAGTTAGTGATCCAGCATGTACAGTTATAAAACAGGAACTCAACTGGAAATTGGATGAAGAGGTTGAAGATACTTTCCGAAAACTTTTGCCGGGCAACCTTTATTTTTATAAGAACTATGATATAGGTGCCGGCATTGCCAGCGGATCGTTTTTAACCGAGGCAATGATAGTAATCCCGTGTAGTATGTCCAGTATTTCTAATATTGCTCATGGGACTTCAAAAAATCTGGTAGAGCGTGCTGCAGATGTTATGTTAAAAGAAAAAAGACGGTTAATCGTAGTTCCAAGGGAAACACCATTAAGTTCTATTCACCTGAGGAATATGCTATTATTATCAGAAATGGGGGTTCATGTAGTGCCGGCTATGCCGGGTTTTTACCACCGGCCGCAGACTCTTGATGAAGTAGTTGATTTTGTTGTCGGAAAGGTAATGGATGCCATGAATATACCACATAGTCTTTTCCAGCGTTATAAATAATATTTATTGTTGGAATTAAATGATTCAGCTAATATAATTAGTTAGATGTTTGTTTAAGGGGAAGAATATGCTTAATTTTGATTTCACCAGACCAATAGCTAAGGAACTTAACCTGGTTGAAGCAAAACTTACAGAGAATGTAGACAGCAAACTGAGTTTACTAAATGAGGCTTCAAATCATCTGATTAAGGCTGGAGGCAAGAGAATGCGTCCTGCATTTGCCTTACTGTCAGCCAAGTTTTTTAAAGATGATTTGCAAGAGATAATTCCTCTTGCAGTTGCTCTTGAACTTGTGCATATGGCTACATTAGTTCATGATGATGTTATTGACAACTCGCAAACCCGGCGGGGAAGAGATACCGTAAATAAGACCTGGGGAAACAGGATGTCCATTTATTCTGGAAACTATATCTTCGCCCGCTCGTTATCTCTAATTGCTGCTTATGAAAGAAGTGATGTTATTGAAGTTATGGCTGATGCCAGTACAAAGATCTGCGAAGGCGAGATAATTCAAATGCTCAGCTGCTATAATGTAGAGTTAGGATTAAAAAATTATCTGCGGCGTATTGAACGTAAAACCGCCTTGTTGATTTCATTAAGCTGTCAATTGGGGGCTATGCTTTGTAATAATGCCAGTAAGAACGATATAAATGCTCTCAGGTTGTACGGGTATTATCTTGGTATGGCCTTTCAGATTACTGACGATATATTAGATTTTACTGCTGATGAAAAAGTTCTGGGTAAACCGGCAGGTAGTGATATCAGGCAGGGAGTAATTACCTTGCCTGTTCTATATGCCTTAAAGAATGACAAGCACAATAAGGAACTTGCAAATCTAATTAGATCACCTGAATTATGTGTCAGTGCTGCGGAGAGAATCATTGATATTATCGTTAATTCAGGCGGTATTGAGTATGCGTATAATGTTACTGCTCGTTTTGTCTATAAGGCCCAAAGGCAATTGGAACCCTTACCGGATGTAGCGATAAAAAGTACTCTTTTATATATGACAGACTTTATTCAGGAAAGGGCTTTTTAGACTTAGTTTTATTAAAAAATTTTATCTTTTATATATTGACTCTGTTACACTACTTTTAGGAGGGAAACAGTGGGTTTACGTGATTTATCACCCGAACAAAAACAGACTTTAATTGAGCACCTGGAAGAACTGCGTAAATCATTAATTATAAGTGTCATTGCCGTTACCATTGCCGCTATTTTTGGTTTTTACTACAATGAACAAATACTTGCAATTATCGTTTCTCCCTTAACATCATTAAATGAAGAGTTGATAGTCACCGGGGTTACCGAGGCATTTTTTGTTAAATTAAAACTGGCTATTTTTGCAGGTTTTATTATAGCTTTCCCCATTATTGTATGGGCTTTTTGGAGGTTTATTAAGCCGGCACTGTATCCCCATGAAAGAAAATATGTTTATATATTATTACCTATAAGTATCATCCTCTTTGCCAGTGGAGTACTATTTGCTTACTTTGGAATTTTGCAGCTGGTTCTAAAATTTTTTATCTATATTGCCGGTGATAGTTTAGATACTATGTTTAAGATTGACCAGTATGTTTCATTTGTAACCGCCTTTACATTACCTTTTGGAATCGTTTTCGAGCTTCCTATTGTAGTATTTTTCCTTACCAAGTTAGGTATTATAAAACATGAAATGCTTTCTAAGAACAGGAAATATGCATTACTTATTATAGTTATATTAGCTGCTGCACTGACTCCAGGACCTGACCCGGTTTCCCAGATGATGATGGCGGGACCGGTATATATTTTGTACGAAATAAGTGTTCTGGTTTCTAAATTTGCCAGGCCCAATAAAGAACGAACCCGGAATAAAGAGAGGTGAGATTAGTCATTATAAGAGATCTATAAGGTGATTATGTTCTCTTTACAAAAGAAGAGCTTTTTGTCATAATATCAGTAAATAGGGGAATAAAAATTTTTTTATATACAGTTTTTAACAAAATAAAGGAGTGAAAGATTTGTTTGGATTAATTGGGAATTTCGGTCCATGGGAACTAGCGTTAATTCTGTTAATTGTGCTTATAATTGTTGGACCTGGTAAGTTACCACAAGTAGGACAATCTATGGGGAAGGCATTTCAGAATTTCAGAAAAGCTAAAGAAGAGGAAATTGACGAACTCGAAGAAAAAGAGAAGTAGCCAGGTCTGATTTCAGACCTTTTTTTTTAAGTGTTATGAAATGATGGGAGTTATTATGGGGCATTTATTTCCAATATTTATTAATTTGCGGGGTAAAAAGTGTTTAATCATTGGTGGGGGGGAGGTAGCAGAACGTAAAATAGAAGACCTACTTCAATATGAAGCCGCAATAACCATTGTTAGTCCCCAGGTTACTGATAAAATTAGGACATGGGTTGAGAGTGGAATCATTACGTATTTATCTAGAGAATTTGAAGAGGATGACATTAATGGTATTTTTATGGTATTTGCAGCTACTAATAATAGCCTTGTCAACCAGGAAATTGCAGCATTATGCCGTAAAAAAGATGTACTGCTTAATGCTGTTGATGATCCTCTAAATTGTGATTTTTTTATACCTTCAATACTCAGGCATAATTCTCTTGTTATAGCTGTATCAACTGAGGGGAAGAGCCCGTTATATGCCAGAAAAATCAGACAGGATTTGGAAAAAATTATCAGTGAAGAATATGGTGAATTTGTAGACATTCTTGGGCAACAACGGGAATATATAAAGAATATGGTTCCTGATATAAGAGATAGAAAAAGAATTTTTCAGGCTATAGTAGACTCAGATATACTAGAATTACTAAAGGCTGGCGAAAATGAAAAAGTAAGGGAGAGGTTGAGAGAATGTATGTCCTTGTGGGGGGAATAAACCATACAACAGCGCCGGTTGATATTCGTGAAAAATTTGCTATATGCGGGGTTAATCTTGATAATGCATATGATTATTTTAAGAATCACGATGTAATTGAAGGGGCTGTAGTTCTAAATACCTGTAATCGGACTGAGGTATATGCTACTGCTAGAGATATTGAAAAAGGTATGAAGGTAATAGAGGGTTTCCTGGAGGAATATTCCGGCATCTGCTGTGAAGAACTGAAAAACTATCTCTACCAGCCAAACTGCTATGATGCTATTCTACATATTTTTAAGGTTGCTTCGGGGTTAGATTCAATGATTGTGGGCGAAGATCAGATTCTTGGCCAGGTAAAGGAAGCACATCAGATGGCTATAGAAGCCGGTGCTTCTGATGGAGTATTAAATGCATTATTTCAAAAGGCTATAAATGTGGGGAAAAAAGTACGGACTAATACAACTATAAGCAAACAACCACTTTCCATTAGTTATGCAGCAGTTGAACTGGCGAAAAAAATCCTGGGTAATTTAACAAACAAAACGGTTATAGTAATCGGTGCTGGAGAGATGAGTGAGTTAACTACTGAATATTTAATGATTAATGGGGTTCAATCAGTAATTGTGTCCAACAGGTCATATGATCGGGCAGTTAAAATGGCTGATAAATTTGATGGCCGGGCAGTCCGATTTAATGAGCTTTCTACCCAGTTAAGTGCTGTTGATATTGTAATCAGCTGTACAGCTGCGAGTCATTATGTTTTGCACCAGGCAAACTGCCGGGATGTTCTTGAAAAAAGAAATGGTCAAAAAATATTAATGATAGATATTGCTGTTCCTCGAGATATCGATCCGGCTCTTAAGGATATCGCTGGAGTATTTATCTATGACATTGATAAACTACAGAATGTTGTAGATGCCAACTATCTCGAAAAACAAAAAGCGATTGTTAGAGCAGAAAAAATTATTATGGAAGAGCTGGTAAAGTTTAACGAATGGCTGGCAGGGCTCTATGTAGTGCCGGTTATTACTGCTTTAAAAACAAAAGGAGAAGAGATAAAACAGGAGGAACTTAAAAGGGCTTTGAATCGCCTGGGAAGGTTATCTGAGCGTAATCAAAAGATTTTAAATACCTTAG